>JAPUJX010000042.1 GCA_027295975.1 Gammaproteobacteria bacterium | reverse complement strand
CCGGTTTCACCGCCGGAGACGAATCCACCCTGCTCCTGCGCCGTTTCCTCTCCCGCCTCAAATACTGTGTGATGCCATGGCAGCTTGGTCAGAACACCGGCAGTTTTGAACTGCAGGACGCGCTCACCGAACATTTCGACCGGGTTACCAGCGTGCTCGACTGCAAGCTGTCCATAGTCGGGCAAAGCCTGGGGGGTATATACGCAAGGCAACTGGCGCAACGTTTCCCGGACCGGGTTCGACAAATCATTACCATGGGGAGCCCCTTTGCCTCCAAGGGTCCGGAAAGCACTAACCCCATGGTCGCAAAACTGTTCCGCTACATGTCCGGCATGAGCGAAGAAGAAATGCGTGATCAGATGCTGAATTACCCGACGGAACCACCGCCGGTGCCAAGCACGGCGATCTACAGCAAGTCCGACGGGGTGGTGCACTGGCGCAGCTGTCTGGAGTTCGAAGGCCGGCAGGCGGAAAACGTCGAGATCATCGGAAGCCACTCCGGCATGGCGATGAATCCCACGGTGCTCAATGTCATCGCAGACCGGCTGGCACAACCCGAGGGGCACTGGCGTCCGTTCGCACGAGACACAGGCCTGCGCGCCTGGGTATACCCTAAACCCGCAACCAACGGGGAAAACGACGAGCCTGAATCATGCGCGAGTTGAAAAAGTACCCCAATCGTCGTTTATACGACCTGACCGAGAGCAAATACGTCACCGTTGAAGACGTGCGCAAGATGATCCTGAAAGGCGACAGCATCAAGGTAGAGGACAGCAAGGATGGCAAGGACATCACCCGGTCCGTGTTGTTGCAGATTCTTGCGGATCAGGAGTCGGAGGGTCACGAACCGGTGCTCACCAACCGCGCTATCGAACAGATCATTCGCTTCTATGGTCAGGATTTCGGCGGGGTCGTGTCACGTTACATCGAGCAGAGCATGGTGACATTTCTCGAACATCAGGATCAGTTCCGACTTCGCATGCGGGAAATGAGCAACCTGAACCCGTTCAACTTCGTGCGCCAGGCGATGGAGCGCACGTTCTCAGATGGGCAACAAACCAACGCCGGCGACGAGTCAGAGCCAAAACGTTCCCGGGAAGATTAACGGACTATTGCCAGCGGCCTATTGCCGGACGGGTCGTTGGTCGCCATGGTGAACGGCCAGCGCTTTCGCCACCAACTGATAAACTTCCGCATTAAAACCGAGCCCCGAGTGAGACCCGCGAACCTCGAAGTGAACGATGTTCGGGCTCGTTTCGTCCACGCAGGCCCGCCACGCCACCACACCGTCGGTTTTGGAATAGATCGCGGTAATCGGCACTTCGATGGGAGTTCGTTGTCGCTCCCGCATCATACGTTTGACCGCCTCCGGCGTGAGCCCGGTGTCCGCGACAACGAGCTTGCCAATGCTTGTTGCGTCCAGACCGCCGCGAACCGGGCTGCCGAGGGTAATCACCGAACGAACGAGGTCCGGCCGGTCGCGGGCAACTTCACGGGCAAGCGTCCCTCCCCGACTCCAACCCACGAGGCTGGCAGGTCTCGCGGCCAGGGCATTGCGCGCCTCGAGCCTGGCGATTATTTTCGGGAGGAACTTCATCATGGCGCCCCGGTTGACCCCCAAGCCCCAGGATTCGACTTCATAACCGAGGGAGCCGAGAAACCGCCGTAACAGCCAGGTACTAGCATCGTCGGCCATGAAGCCTGGCAGAACCACCACCCGCCCTTCGCCCTTTGGCAGGCGATGCCTGAGCAGGGGGAGCTGCAACATGAGTGCAGATATCTCAGCACCCACACGACCTTCGAGAAGCTGGTGAAACCGTGACGGTGGAGCAATGTAGTCTGAGCCAGGCACCGCTCGTGCGACCTTTTTGTTCCCTTTGGAGGTGAACAGTTTAAGAAAACTGTCAGCGGTTAGAAACCGTTTCGATTAACATATCCCGATGAACCCGGCTCTCAAAACAGCAGTCGTTTTAGCGGGAGGCCTCGGCGTACGCCTGAGACCTTTTACCGAAGACATGCCCAAGGCGATGGTTGAGGTCCAGGGCAAGCCCCTTCTCCACTGGATCATCCTATGGCTCGCTAAAAACAACATAGAGCGTATCGTTATCGGCGTCGCGTACAAAAAGGAAAAAATCATCAACTGGGTGAAGGAAAATTCGTTTGGGCCAAAAATCGAATTCAGTCACCACGAAATAGAAAGCGGAACGGGCGGTGGTATACGACGTGCGGTCGAGTCGATGGGAATCGAAGACGACACCTATCTGGTCATGAACGGCGACGAACTCTGCGACCTCCCTCTGGACAGCATGTTTCGCTTCCACCTCAAACAGGCGCCCATCGCCACCATCTTGAGTACGCCGCTCAGAAGCAATTTTGGCGTCGTCCAGATCGATTCGAGACAACGCATTACCTCTTTCGAGGAGAAACCATTAATCGACAGCATTTTTGTAAACTCCGGCGTTTACCTCTTTGATCGACGGATCAACAGCCTGCTGCCGAAAGCTGGTGACATCGAAAAGACGACGTTTGTTACCCTTGCGGAAGAAAAAAGCATGTCCTCGTACAGATATTTCGGTTTCTGGCGGACGATCAACACCGAAAAAGATCTTCAGGATATCGAAGACAACCTGGACTTTCTGATTCCCTAGCGGACGTGTTCGTACAGCAGCGTGGTTTAACGAATCGACTTACGCAACGCATACAGGGTAACAAGGTAGTTCAAGCTGAACTGCAGCAGGCGGCGTTTCGAGCGTCCAGACAGCCGCTGGCGGAAATGATACGGAAGTTCCACCACTTTCGATGAGGCATGGTGAGTCATTTTGACAAGCAGTTCCTGCAATACGTCAAAATGCAAACACGCGAGCCGCTGGGTTCGTAACAGGTCACCGTTGTACAGACGGAAACTGTTTGACGTATCAAAAACGGTCAACCCCGTTATGCGCCTGAACACAAAATTCAGGATTCTGCTCATCGCCGTCAACACATATGGATTGTCTGTGGATCCGCCCGGCATGAAACGGGAGGCTATTATTATGTCGGCGTCTTCACGCTTGTTCCAAAGCTTTCGAATAAAGTCAGCGCTGTGTGATCCATCGGCGTCCATCATAATCACGTAAGTGCCGCTCGTTTCGCTGATACCCGTTCTTATCGCGTCTCCGTAGTTGTCACTGGTCTGCCTCCGCACGCATCGAACCCCGAATTTCCGACAGACCTCTTCGGTGTTGTCGGTTGGTTCCATCGTGTCGACGACGATGATCTCGACCCGTTCGGTCAGCGCACGAGAAACCCGTCCCAACTCCGGAAGCAAAACAGCGAGATTATCTGCCTCCGAAAAGGACGGAATCATTATCGAGAGCATCATCCCGTTTCGCTTCTCCAGTAATCGACGGCCCGCCTTAGCGAAACGTCCAGAGAAGTAGGCTCAGGCCAGCCAAGCAGGTTTCGTATTTTGGACGAGTTCAGCACCAGATAGGGCTGGTCGGATGTGATCGGTCGCCCGGGATAACTGTGCGGGTATTTATTGGTGTGAATCTTGTTTTTGTCGAAGCCGATGATGTCGGCCAACTGATACGCCACATCGATGTTCCGCACTCCCACGCCCGTGGAAACGTTGAACACCTCACCTGTTGCCTCTGTTTTGTCCAACGCCAGCAAATACGCGTTGACATGGTCGTCCACCCACATGTAATCGCGGATGGATTCCGGCGCTCCGATGTGGACATCGGTGTCATGTAACATCCGGTCTATCAAGTACTCGATAAAGAAGCTCTTATCGTATTTCCTGCCGAAGGTGTTGACACATCTCATCACCACGGTATCCAGGCCGTACACGTCGTGACACATTCTCAGATACATATCACCAAAAGCCTTCGTACACGCATATGGGCTCGAGGGCTCGAGGGCCAACGTTTCCACAAACGGTTCCTCGACGGTTTGCAGTCCGTAAACTTCAGCCGTTGATGCAAATATGAAACGCCTCTCCTGATAGTTCTCGAGTTTCAGCAGCCCCTGGATCAGGTTGACTGTTCCATTTACGTTCACCCGAAGGTAATCCAGAGGATTGTCGAATGACGCCCGAACCGGAGACAGGGCCGCCGCATGAACAATTTTGTCGGGTTTTATTTTCTGCAGCAGGTTTTCGGTGGCCGCGTAATCCGAAATATCCAGTTCATGGGTATGTATCTGGCCCTCCAGAGTGCTCAGCGGGCGATAGTCCCTGGATCTACTCGGTTTGAAAATACCGTGCACTTCCGCTTTTCCGGCAAGCTTGTGGGCCAGTTCTCCGCCAATGAACCCGGTTATCCCGGTTATCAGTATCTTGTTCAATTCCGCTCCTTTCGCGGGGCATTACGCCTTAAGAAACTTGAATTCTCTCACAACCTGAATCGAAACAGGATGAAAGCAGGGGTTGGTTACTTAGAATATCGCGCTGGCGGATTCTCGACCATTGGAGGTCAACGGGTGATGACATTTTATCTTGGCATGTTGTTTCTAGTGGTTGCCGGCGGCATCATCGTTCACATCAGGAACCTGGAACGAAAGGTGAAACAGAGCCTTTCCTGGCCCTCGGTCGCAGGAGAAATTACCTGCTCGAAAGTGGTTCGGCGCGGCAGCGGCGGAAATTCCGGCCAGGGTTCGACATTCCGGGCGGATGTGCAATACAGCTATGAGGTGGGTGCGAAGCCTTTTCGCGGAGACAAGGTCTGTGTCGGCGTCGATGTGGGCACCGGCAGCCGTACTCGAGCCGAGGAACGTTGCAGGCGCTACGGGAATGGCAGCGTCGTGTCCGTATATTACAATCCGGATAATCCCGGGGAAGCCTGTCTGGAACCTGTGGTCGACGCGCCCTATTTCTTCTACAGCATCGCAGCGGCGTTCGGCTTCTTTGGCCTGGGCATGGTGACGAATTTGATCCAGTTTTGAATCTGCAATCCAGCCGGACGTGGTTTAGTTTTCAGTTAAGTTTCGGACTCTCTCGTGCAAGAGATCTGTGCGAGTTCAGACTGAAATGTCAAACTGTTGCTGCCTCTCCGGCAGAGCCGGGGGTCTGCTAAGTTGGTCTAGTTACCGTCGCCGACACCCCA
>JAPUJX010000419.1 GCA_027295975.1 Gammaproteobacteria bacterium | reverse complement strand
TCCACGCCGATATTCACCGGGATGAGTCCGAATTTCATGGTTCCTCCTGTCGACGTGCGTATTGATCAATCATGGTCCAGGTTGGACCCTGTTACGGGCCTCTCGTCAGACTATTCATCGATTCCGAACTGGGCCAGAATTTCCGCCCGATGTTCGTCCAGCAGCGGTGCGCGCCGGTAGATGTCGGTGCGGGTTCGGGTGAATTTTATCGGAGAACCGGCCAGTTTGACGGGGGGATTGTCACCGGGCACATCTACCTCTTTGATCATTCCCCGCACCTCGAGGTGAGGGTCGGCAAAAAGATCTTCGGCGGTATTCACCGGCCCACAAGGAACCTTGCCACCCAGAACTCCGACGATCGCAGACTTCGATCGCGAGGCCGTCCAGGCGATGATGGCTTCGCTGACGAATTCACGATTATTCACCCGGGCTTTCAGGTTCGCGGTGCGCTCATCATCCACCAGATCGGGCCGAGCCATCGCCAGGCACAGCGCCTCCCAGTGTTTTGGCCCGGGTGCGGCGATCGCAACACCGCCATCGGCCGCCGGGTAGATGTCGAACGGGCAGAGATTCGGGTGCCCCGACCCTCTCGGGCCCAGCACGCGACCGCCATAACTGTAGTTGGCAAACAGCGACTCGCAGAGAAATGAGACCGCATCGTACATGGCGACATCCACAAACTGCCCCTTCCCGGAACGACGCGCCTCGTGTACGGCGGCGAGTACGCCGAGAGCCAGCAGCGTGCCGGGATAGGTGTCTCCCACGCTCGCCCCGGCCGGAAACCCAACCCCGGTATCCGGCCCGTTGATATGCGCCAAACCCCCCATACACTGGGCCACGATGTCGAACGCCGGCCAGTCCACGTAGGGGCTTTCACCGGTCCGGGGGTCGCCGAATCCGCGAACTGCCCCGTAAACGATGGCAGGATTGCGCTCGGCCACCCGTTCGTAACCGCAACCAAGGCGGTCCATCACCCCTGATCTGGTGTTTTCCAGCACCACATCCGCCTGCTCGCACATCTTGAAGAATATCTCACGATCCACATCACTCTTGAGATCCAGGGTGATGCTGCGCTTGTTGCGGTTGATGCTGGCGAAATATCCACCAAAATCGCACCCAGCCTGCCGCTCTGAAGCCGGCGTGGCGAAGTCTTTCGGATGTGGTGGAAGGCCGCGGCTGATGTCCCCCCCTGGCGGTTCGATCTTGATAACGTCCGCACCCAGATCTGCCAGGATGGCCGAGCCGAAGGGGCCGGCCAATGCCATTGTGCAATCGAGTATGGTGATGTCCCTCAGCGGTCCCGTGCGCTGGCTCATAATTTCCTCCTTCCCGTTGGCACTATACCGCGTAATCGGGTTGGAGCGACGCTATGAGCCACGCCGTGGGAACGGCCTTGATCGGGGCGCCTTCAGGCGCGGGGTTGACCCCGCAAAAGTCGCGCCTGACAGTATCCCTATCGGTGTTCGCCCGAAAGCACATCGCAGACCTTGACCGCGGTGTAACCGCCGCTGGACGGATTCCACACCCTGACCTCGCGACAGCCCACCCCTTCGGCAAACGGGGAATCGTAACTCGCACGCTCACCGACTTCGTCGGCAGCTAACGGCGGACATGCATTCCGCGCAGCCGGCCCGCACAGCGACGGGTGCAACTGGGCTTCGAGGATGTCGGTACACAAGGTTCGCGGTGCTCCATCGACACACAGGCAACTACAGCGGCCAAACGTCGGTGGTGCGACGGAGAGCAGCAACAGAACGATCCACAACGTCATGGCAATGCTTCTTCACGGAACGAACACCAAGACTAACGAGCCGTTCGCTTACCTGTAGTAGGACAGCAGCCTGGCGGACGTACAGAATTTGCCGGTTTGTCTACGATTTTCCCAGCAACAAAAAGGAGGAGTTGTGGTTCACTCCCGCATGGGATCGGTTAGTTCATCGCGCGCGGTTGAACCGTAAGGGAAGACGTTCGAACCCGCGCAACAGGTGCGAGGGTACACGCTTTCCCGCGACCAACCCGGGATCCAACAGGTCAAAACGTTCCAGCAACACGCCCATGGCGATGCGGGCTTCGAGCCTCGCCAGCGGTGCGCCGAGACAGAAATGAATTCCGTAACCGAGGGAATAGTGGCGGGTTTTGTCACGCCCGATATCAAACTCGTCCGGAGAATCGATAACCCGGGAATCTCTATTGGCAGAACCCATGACAACCATGACACGTTCGCCCTGTTTTACCGGTTGATTGTGAAATTCAACCTCTTCGGTAGCCTGGCGCATGAGGAACTGAACCGGACTGTCAAATCGAAAGGTCTCTTCGATTGCCGGCTCAATGAGATCGGGATTATTCCGCAATTCCATCCAGACATCCGGCCGCGTGGCGAGCACGTTCAACATGTTCCCAAGCAGGTTTGTCGTTGTTTCGTTACCGGCTATCAGCAGCAGCATGTTGAATCCGACTATCTCCGCATCCGAGAGGTATTGACCGTCCACCTCCGCGCGAGCCACAGCACTCAGAAGATCGTCACCCGGGGTTAATCTCCGCTCCGGAATCAATGTCTGGAAAAAAGTCGCCATCTCGAGAATTTCGCTCCGGCGGTCTTCGAGGGATGTGCCTGCAAGGATACCCGTCAGTGCATCCGACCAGCGTTTGAAATCTTCGCGGCGCTCCTCGGGTATCCCCATCATCCGCGATATGACGATGACCGGAAATGGCACCGTCAGCGCTTCCACTACATCGAGTTCTCCATCGGGGAACCGGCCAACCAGATCTCGCGCAACCTCCTCTATAGCAGGCTCGAGGTCCCTCAACATTCGCGTTGTGAACGCCTTGTTGACGATTCCGCGCAACTTGGTGTGACGAGGCGGGTCATCCGTGAGCAGTGGCAACGGCGAATTGCCCGCCCCCATGGCGGCCGAGGAAAAACAATCATGATCACGCAGCACCCGTTGCACGTCTTCGTTGCGCGTCAGCACCCACTGCCCGGAAGATTCTTCCCACCAGATGGGTTGGTCATCGCGCCATCGTTGGTAGTGGGGGTATGGATCTGCGATCAGGTCATCGGTAAAAAATTGCATGAGTTGTATCCGGTAGTTCGTTACTGGCACCCAACCGGGCTGGTTCTACTGGAAATTCTAGCGGGTTCTTATCAAGCCACCCAGCGGGTCGACGACGGGTTTCTTTTCGGGAACCAATACGGAAATCGCATCGCCGGAGTCCTCCACCTCAAAAGAGATAATTCCAGTGAACGCCGGAGGACTCTGGTGACAGCCGTCTCGTACGTCGAACTTCGCCCCATGAAGCGGGCAGGTGACGCGGTACTCCTCGAGCTTGCCCCCATCCAACGGCGTTTTCGCGTGACTGCAGAGATTTTCTACCGCATACAGCTTCCCGTGTACCCGACAAATCAAAACCTGGAATTCCCCACACGGAAATGGCGCCATCTGGCCATCTTCGAGTTGACGGGCTTTGTCGACGGGTACCCTGATCATCTAGTTCCCGAGGTAACGATCCAGGGTTTCGTGGAAATAGCGGATTCGCCGTTCCTGTTTTGCCATGTACTCACCCTTGAAACCCCGGGAACGAAGGCCCTGCTGCTGCGACGACCAGATGGATACATCCTGATCGATACCCGGGCCACAGGAGACTTCGCCAACTTTACCCGTCTCGTGTGCGGCGCGATAATCGACGGAAACCCAGTCACGTTGCGAGGCAGCGTAATACTCGGTGGCGCCTTCCGGAAACAACGTCAGGTACCACATGTCGAATAGACACTTTTCCGGATCGGTTGGATGAGGATTGCCGCGCAGGAAAATACAGCCATCGGGTTTCATGCTGAAAGACAGGTTGGGAAACACCGTATAGTGATAGTGATCGGTGAGTTGTTCGTCCGTGTACCTGGAAAAATCATAACCCTTGCTTTTGCCGAGCTTGCGTTTCTGGGCCTGGAGCGCCATACGCAATTTCGCCAGATCGTTACGGAACGGTTCCGGATCGAGATCCCAGAATGAGAGTTCCTGACTCAAACCCTGGAAGACGTTGTCCACGGAGCCGGGATAGTTGGGGTTCGGTCCCCCGCCAGGCATGAGCATACGGCAATGGCCGCTCGCATAGAGATCGAACTGACAGTTACTGTAGTGTTCGTCCAGAATCGATTCGACCCCTGCGTGAACGTATGGCAGATGGTAACTTTCGTTGAAGTTATCCTGTACGCACTTCCAATTGAAATCGCCTTCCAGAGTCACCCAGTGGGTACGGTGCATGCGTTCCATCGCATAACAATCGAGTTGTTCGGCCACCGGGCTCAAATAGTCACGCAGGGGTTTGGCGTCAGGGTCCAGGTTGTACCAGACGAAGCCAGCCCAGGACTCGCAGGGAATCTCGATGAGGTTGCGCTTTCCGCAAGGACTACCCTGAGGAAAATCTTCTTCGCAATAAACCCACTTCAGAATACCCCGTGTGTCGTAACGCCAACCGTGATAAGCACAGGCAAACTCGGAAGCGGTGTTACCCTGGTTGTTATGCACCAACCGGTTGCCGCGATGTTGGCAGACATTGTAAAAAGCGCGAATTTTGTCATCTTCGCCACGCACGCACAGGATGGATTCACGGCCTATCTCACAAGTTATGTAATCGCCGCTGGAGCGAACCTCGTCCTCGAGACACGCGATCAACCAGACCTTCGACCACATCTGCTCGAATTCACGGTGTGCAAACTCCTTTGAGTAATAACGTTCACCTGTGATCGGGCCACTACCGAGTTCAGGCTCGGGCGCTTTGCTGCGATCTATACCGCTTCCCTGCAGCTTCACTACTTCGCTCATGAAAACACTCCTTTTCGAAACATATGCCTCTCAACGGAAGCTTAACCGATCCTGCCGGTTGCTTTCAGTAACGGGTCTGGTGGGCCGTTATCCCGGCGCCGGTCGCGCGCGCTGGTTGAACAGCAGACCTTTGCGCCGCTCGATCTCTTCGGCGGACAACTTGGAGTAATCTTCGGCCAGATCGCTACCGGCGGCCATGCCACGCTGAACGGCCGGGCGCTCCCCGAGTTCTTCAAACCAACGTTTGAAGTGTTTGAACTCCTCGATGTCCTGACCTTGAGCTTCCCACCCGACCGTCCATGGGTAACAGATCATGTCGGCAATGGAGTACGTATCCCCGGCGAGATATGGCCGATCGTACAGACGGTTGTTCAGAACCCCATACATACGGTTCACCTCGTCCGTGAAACGCCGTATGGCGTAACCCTGGTCGCCTTCGGTTTCCCCCAGCCGCCGGAAATGCCCGCATTCCCCCGTCTTCGGACCCTGGTTCGCCATCTGCCAGACCACCCACTGATTGACCTCATATCGCCCTCGTACATCCTGGGGATAATAACGCCCGGCTTTCTCGGCGATATACATCATCATGGCGCCCGACTCGAAGACACTTAAGGGTTCACCGCCGCCCAGGGGTTCGTGGTCCAACAGGGCGGGCATGCGGTTGTTCGGGCTGATATCCAGAAAACTCTGCTCGAACTGATCGCCGCGCCCGATGTTGCAGGCAACAATCCGATATGGCAGCTCACATTCTTCGAGCGCAATCGTCACCTTTTTACCATTCGGCGTTGGCCAGTAATGCAGGTCGATCATCCTATGACTCCGCTTGATACAAGTTACTTAGCGTACCAGAAGACTACGGTTATCATGTACCCGTGGATGCCGGTGCGATGGTAATCAACGTGGAGGAGAAGGCGGTGGCAGACGTCGAAGCAAGGCTGGACGACCTGGAATCGAAAGTCGCTTTTCAAGAAAACACGATCCAGAAACTCAACGAAGTGGTGATCGCGCAGGAGGCGCGCATTCACGATCTTGAAACTTCCCTTCGACTGATCCTCGAGAGCCTGCGCAATCAAGCCGCGAGCCCGGAGATCGAGCCGGTGGAAAATCCTCCGCCTCACTATTAAATGCCGACGGTCGTCAGCAGCGCTCGACATCGCCATGACTCGTGTGTCTACGAGTTCTCACTTCCGGGGAATCTCCTCGGCAGATGTGGTACCCGGCCGAGGTTTGCAGCACACTCGACGGCCTATATGAGCAAGGATCTCGTATGACACGCATACCGCGGTTACACATCCCGCAGCCTTCCGCCCGCCCGGGCGATGAACCGGATTTCAGTTATCTGGAGCTCTCCGAAGCGGGTGAGGTTTCCCGCCCCGAAGTAACAACCCGGGCCAGACACATAGAAAATCTGGCCCTCGGGCTTGTCCGAGTGATCGACGATGAACACCACGCGGTGGGACCCTGGCACCCGCTTCTGGACGAACAGGAACTTCAGGTAGGCCTCAGGCATATGTTGCTCACGCGGGTATTCGACGACCGCATGATGGGGATGCAGCGCCAGGGCAAGATCTCGTTTTACATGAAATCAACGGGCGAAGAAGCAGTGTCCATTGCACCCGCAATGGCGTTACAGCCCGGCGATATGCTGTTTCCCTCCTATCGTACCCAGGGTCTGCAGATCGCCCGGGGGCGAAACCTGTCGGACCTGATGTGCCAGTGTCTGTCCAACACGAATGATATGTGCAAAGGGCGGCAGATGCCGGTCATGTACCACTGGGCCCGGGGCAACATCTTCTCGGTTTCCGGCAACCTCACCACCCAGTTTCCCCAGGCGGTTGGATGGGCCATGGCCGCGGCCATCAAAGGCGAGGACGATATTGCCGCCGCCTGGATCGGAGAAGGCAGCAGCGCGGAAGCAGATTTTCATCACGCACTCACCTTCGCCGCCGTATATCAGGCACCCGTGGTACTCAACGTGGTCAACAATCAGTGGGCCATTTCAACCTTTCAGGGGTTTGCCGGTGGCGAGCGACGGCCATTTGCGGTTCGTGGTCTGGGGCATGGCATTCCCGGTATTCGTGTTGATGGCAACGACTTTCTCGCCGTGTATGCGGTGACCGCCTGGGCTGCGGAGCGCGCTCGTCAGGGCGGCGGACCGACGCTGATCGAACACGTTACCTACCGGGCGGCGGCACATTCCACGAGCGACGATCCTTCCCGTTACCGACCCCGGGATGAGTGGAAAGCCTGGCCATTGGGGGATCCTATAGAACGATTGAAGATGTTCATGATCCGCGAAGGTGTCTGGTCGGAAACACAACACACCCATCTCATGGCCGAATTGGAAGAACACTGCGCCGAAGCCTGGCAGGAGGCGTTGAGTTACGGAACCATGACCGACGGTCCACAGCTCGACCAGCGCGAGCTTTTCGACGACGTGTTGAAAGACATCCCGGCACACCTAGTGGCCCAGCGTGACGAATTACGCTCCC
>JAPUJX010000418.1 GCA_027295975.1 Gammaproteobacteria bacterium | reverse complement strand
TAGAGCGGCGCGCGTAACCACATCCGGATAGTCGGTGAAAACGCCGGTCGCGCCCTGGTTGAGAACCCGCCGGGCTTCCGGTAAATCATTCACGGTATAAATCAGGGTTTTTGTCCCCCTTTTCTCAGCTTCCTCGATGATTCCCCGATTGACTATCTTGAGAGAAAGATTGATCGACCAGGCGTCCAACTCTCGAACTGTCCGCCAGGCATCCCGGCGCCAGCGGTGAAATAGCGGAGCCACCCTGACTTCGGGGTTGAGATGATGAAAACGAGCCAGTTCCCTGTGCTCAAACGATGAGACGAGTAGATCCGCTTCAGGATAGGAATTCAGCAACCTCGCCGTCGGCTCTGCCGTTTCCGGTCCCTTCAACTCGATGTTCACCCCAACCCCTCGAGGCAGTTCCGCCAACACCTCCTCGAGCAACGGGATCGGGGATCCACCTCCGGCGTCGAGCTTTCGTAGTGCCGCAAGATCCAGGCGAGCGATTTTCCCCCGGCCGTCGGTTGTCCGTTCGAGGGTATCGTCGTGGATTACGATGAGGTGATCCGCTACAAAATGTACGTCGAGTTCGACGCCCGAGACACCCAACTCGTAGGCGAGCCGGAAACTTTCGAGGGTGTTCTCCGGGGCCAGGCCCGAAGCGCCGCGATGCCCTATGACTAGAGGTAAATCAGCAAGTCCCATCTGTACATCTCGTCGGGCTAAGCCACTACAATGTACATCATGAGTTACCAGGTGCTGGCCCGCAAATTGCGGCCAATGAATTTCGAGGCGCTCGTTGGACAGGAACATGTCGTGCGCGCATTGCGCCATGCGTTGGATAATGACCGACTGCATCATGCTTATCTGTTCACAGGTACACGCGGGGTCGGGAAAACCACCATCGCCCGCCTGCTCGCCAAATGCTTGAACTGCGAACAGGGTGTTTCTTCGACGCCTTGCGGCGTCTGCTCGATTTGCCTCGAGGTGGCGGAAAATCGCTTCATCGATCTGATCGAGGTGTACGCTGCATCTCGCACCCGGGTTGATGACACCCGGGACCTCCTGCAGAACGCTCAATACCTTCCAGCCCGGGGGAGGTATAAGGTCTACCTCATCGACGAAGTGCACATGTTGTCGCCGGCAAGTTTCAATGCGCTGTTGAAAACGCTGGAGGAACCACCCGAACATGTCAAGTTTCTACTGGCAACCACCGAGCCTAAAAAGGTTCCGGTTACCGTGTTGTCCCGCTGTCTGCAGTTTCAACTCAAGAACATCCCGCAGGAACGAATTTCCGCGTATCTGGCTGAGGTGCTGACAAACGAAGGTATCGAATTCGAGGACAAAGCCTTAACGGTGATTGCCGGTTGTGCGGCCGGAAGCATGCGCGATGCGTTGTCGATAACAGATCAGGCGATCGCTTACGGAAAGGGGAAGCTACTCGGTCAGGATGTGAGCGATATGTTGGGCCTCGTTGGCCGTGATGAGGTGGGGTCGGTGGTAGCTGCCCTTGCGTGTGGTGATGCGCAACGAATCCTCGACGTCACTGCAGAGTTGGCGGATCGTGCCGTCGACTTTGATGGGGTGTTGACGGAGTTGCTGCGGTGTCTGCATGAAATGGCGGTGAAACATGCCCTTGGTGAGCAGGATGAAACATCGGTGCCTTTTTCGGCCGAAACGGTGCAACTCTACTATCAGATCGCGCTGATGGGCTATCGGGACATCCAGATCGTCCCGGATCCGAGAAGCGGATTAGAAATGACGCTGTTACGCATGCTTGCTTTCGCTCCCGATGTAGAGAGTCCGGATGAGCGATCGCCTCCCGGACCCCGGAATCGCGAAACGCAAGTGGACGATGGGACCCGCCGTGCCGCGGAAATTGCGCCATTGGATTCGAAAGTCTCGTTTGAATCGCAGCTTGGTGAACCATGGCATGAGCTTGTAACACG
This sequence comes from Gammaproteobacteria bacterium, assembly GCA_027295975.1. Classification (GTDB taxonomy): domain Bacteria; phylum Pseudomonadota; class Gammaproteobacteria; order Pseudomonadales; family Azotimanducaceae; genus SMWK01. The sequence continues at coordinate 8,115 of JAPUJX010000418.1, read as the reverse complement.
GTTGAAACTCTCCGGCGTTGCAAGGATGATCGTCGAGCATTCGGTGCCTGGTACGATTGCCGACGGGGCGTTGACGCTTTTGTTGGACCAGTCCCACGATACGCTTCTGAATGAAGGACAAATTGTCGCGATCGAACGCGCCCTCAACTCGACCCTGGATTCCCCTGTCTCCCTCGAAATCCATCCCGAAATTCTGGACGTGGAAACTCCGGCCGCACGCCGCGACAGGCTGCAGGCCAAGCGTCAGGAGGATGCCGAAAGGACGATGAAAAGTGACGCCACAGTGCAGTCGCTGGTTGCGGAATTCGACGGAAGGCTTGACGCGGTAAAACCCATGGATCCGCCGGATAGTGCCCGGTTTGAATAAATCGATTGATTCTCCGTTCTCCGGGAGAGTCGAATCGGAACCCAAAGGAGCGGCAAAGGAGCAGCAATGAAAGGCTTAGGCGATATGATGAAACAGGCTCAAGCTGTACAGGAGCACTTGCTGCAGTTGCAGGAAGAGATGGCGTCAATGGAGGTCAAGGGGGAGAGCGGCGCGGGCCTGGTGACGATTGTGATGAACGGCCGCCACGAAGTTCGGCAAGTCACGCTCAATAGCAGCTTGCTGGAGGAAGACAAGGCGGTGATAGAGGATCTGCTGGCTGCGGCATTCAACGATGCCGTTCGCAAGGTAGAGGCGGGGCGCCAGAATAAGGTGTCTGGAATGGCCCGGGGTCTGGGGCTACCGCTGGACAAACTCCAGTTTTAATCACCAACCTCCAATTGTGGACGTTTGCTGATGGGTATTAGTCCACTCATCGATCGTCTCATCAGCGCGTTCCAGGTGCTCCCCGGCGTTGGTCCGAAAGGGGCACAGCGGATGGCTTTGTATCTGTTGCAGAGAAATCGTGAAGGTGCAATCGGGCTTGCCGATGCACTCACCCGGGCTGTTGAAGAAGTAGGCCATTGTGATGTCTGCAGAAACCTGAGCGAGTTGGATTGTTGTCGGCTTTGTTCGGACGAACGGCGGGAAGACGGGGTGATTTGCGTTGTCGAGTCTCCAGCGGACATTATCGCCATAGAACAGGCGGGTGGATTTAACGGGCGTTATTACGTCTTGCACGGCCATCTGTCCCCCATAGACGGGATTGGCCCGGAGGAGCTTGATCTGGATCGGTTGCAGGCTCGGGTCATCCAGTTGCAGCCGGATGAAGTGATCCTTGCGACGAACCCGACGGTGGAGGGAGAAGCGACCGCGCATTATCTCACCCAGCTGCTCAAGCCCCATGTTGAACTCGTGACTCGTATAGCACACGGCGTTCCTCTCGGTGGCGAACTCGAATACATAGATGGAGGAACCATCGTCCATGCCATACAAGGACGACGCGTTATCAGTTGAGTGGGTTGCCTCCGACACTGCTCTGAGCCGGGTAGTGAATGGCTGGGATACCAGGATTGGGATCGACACGGAGTTTCAACGCACCGACACTTTTTACCCGATTCCAGGACTCTATCAGGTGATCAGTGGCGATCGGATTTTCCTTATCGATCCCATGAAAATCAGCCGCTGGCAGCCGCTGGTGGAACTTCTGGAAGACCCCGGGGTAGTCAAAATCATGCACGCCTGCTCGGAAGATCTCGAGTTGATGAGCCACCACCTGGATGCAGCCCCGGCGGCGATATTCGATACCCAGCTTGCGAATGCCTTTCAGTCCCGGGACTTCAGCACCAGTTATGCCAATCTGGTCTTGCAGCAACTCGATGTGGCACTTGGCAAACACCAAACCCGTTCGAATTGGCTGCGGCGACCGCTTTCGGAAGATCAGATTCGTTATGCGGGAGAGGATGTCCATTACCTGCCTCTTCTGTTCGAGTGTTTGAGCACTAGGCTGCGCGATCTCGGCCGCACGGAGTGGTTCCAGGAGGTGATGACCGATAAAGGCAGGTTCGTTTCGGGCGACCCTGAGAGTTACTACCGCTCGGTGAAAAATGCCTGGAAACTGGATATACCGCAGCTCAACGTACTCCAGTGTTTATGTGCCTGGCGTGAGCGTAAAGCGATGAGCGAGGATGTGCCTCGCAGCCGCGTCGTATGGGACGAACACCTGTATGGATTCGCGAAGATCCCACGCTTGAGCCACGAAGATGTACGGGGTGTTCTGCCTCGGCCCGTAGCCAGGAAATACACGGAACAACTGCTCGAACAACACCGAATGGGTGCAGGCAACGAAAAAGCATTGGAGCTCCCGACTCGCCCGTTGACCCAGGGCCAGGGAGCAATAACCAAAACGTTGCGGGGGGTCGCCCGCGAGCTTGCGGAGCAATTGGAATTTGCCCAGGAATTGATTGCCCGCAAGCGGGAGGTGGAAGCCTGTGTACGTCACTACTTCGCCACGGGCCAACTCTCGCCTGCTTATCTGGGGTGGCGAGCGCCGCTGCTGGCCGATGAATTCAACAGACTGCTGCAGAATTTGCGATGAGCCTTTCGGTCAAGGTCTACCGCAGCGCGGTTAAACAGGATATGTATATCTTCGTTGCCGAAGACGAAGAGTTCAGCCGCGTACCTCTCGAGCTTCAGAAACGCTTCGGTCGACCCATCGAAACAATGTCGATCGAACTCGACGGCAACCGGGTGCTCGCGCGGGCGGATGCCGTCACGGTGCTCGAACAGATACAACGGGAGGGTTTCTACCTGCAGATGCCTCCCGCGCCTGAAGACTGGCGGTAAATAAGTGGAGCGAAATTTCTGGCAGCACAAAACACTTGCGGAATTGAACCAGGAGGAGTGGGAGTCGCTCTGCGACGGCTGTGGCCGCTGCTGCATGATCAAGATTGAAGACGCCGATAGCGGGGAGGTGCACTACACGTCGTTGACCTGTCGGTTGCTCGACCTCGATACCTGCCGATGTACCCGCTACCCCGAACGGCACAAACTGGTGGCTGATTGCGTGGAACTGACACCGTTCACAGCGGCACGATTCGACTGGCTACCGGTCACCTGCGCCTATCGCCGGCTGGCCCGGGGCCAGCAGTTGTCGTGGTGGCATCCCCTTGTCTCGGGAGATCCCCGCACGGTGCATGAAGCGGGTGTATCGGTTCTTGGAAAGACGCTGCCGGTAGATTCGGTCCATGCCGATGAACACGAACAGCACATCATTCGTTGGATTGAAACGTCTCCCAACGAGGAACTCTGAAACGAAATGCAGTATGTCATTGCCTGGATAGTCGTGTTGGCGGCGGGGTTGGGAGGACTCATAGGCGTATACGTGCTGACCCGTTCGATCCCCACACTATTACCTCGCACCCTGGTGCGCAGCCTCATTACCACCTGGATGCTCATTCCCGCCCCGGTACCCCATTACGACAGCCAGTACGCGCCGGCTTTTGTGGTGATGTTGTTCGAATGGTTGTTGCAGACCGATGGTGATCCCGGCGTCGCTATCCGAATCCTGCTCGCCGCCACCGTTGCCGTCGTTGCTCTGGTGAGCCTCGCCCATGGCCTGAAAAGCTATCGCAGCCGTCGTTCTGACGCCCATGACATATAAGTTAAAATGGTAGATGTATTGCGTAACTCACTGAATAAAAAGGAATTTAGAGAGAGAATTGATGACTTTATCGAAACGCTTGGACCGCTGCTCGGGACCCGGAGGCACAAGCCGGCCAAGCCGGTCGCTTGATATGCCATGGACGGCTCTTTAAAGTACGTCGCTTCGCGTTTACCAATCACTGTAAGGACGAGACACCTGCATGATCTTTGACAGTACCGATACCTATATCTCCACCGATGAACTCAGTATGGCCGTCGACGCCGCCGTCAAGCTGGAACGCCCATTGCTGATCAAAGGAGAGCCTGGCACCGGGAAGACCCTGTTGGCGGAGGAAGTCGCCCGTACCCTCGATCTGCGGCTGATCTCCTGGCATATCAAATCAACCACCAAAGCGCTCAATGGCTTATACGAATACGACGCGGTCTCGAGGCTGAGGGACTCGCAACTCGGTGATGAGCGAGTCATGGATATCAGGAACTACATCAAAAAGGGTAAGGTCTGGGAGGCGTTCGAATCCGAACAGCGGGTGGTGCTGCTCATCGATGAGATCGACAAGGCCGATATCGAGTTTCCTAACGACCTGTTACAGGAACTCGATCAGATGGAGTTTTTCGTTTACGAAACCAACGAGACCATCAAGGCGAAACAACGACCCATCGTGATGATCACCTCCAACAACGAAAAAGAGCTGCCGGACGCTTTTCTGCGTCGTTGCTTTTTTCACTACATCAATTTCCCCGATCGAGAGACGATGCAGCAGATTGTCGAGGTACATTTTCCGAGCATCAAGAAAAACCTCGTCAAGGAAGCCATGGACATCTTCTTCGACGTGCGAAAGGTGCCTGGCCTCAAGAAGAAACCCTCGACCTCTGAGCTCATCGACTGGCTGAAGCTCCTGATGGCTGACGACATTCCGGACGAGATTCTCACCAACAGAGATCACAGCAAGGCAATTCCACCGCTTTACGGCGCGCTGGTGAAGAATGAACAGGACGTACATTTACTGGAACGATTGGCCTTCATGAATCGCCGCGACAGTCGAGGGTAGTTCGTTGGCGGGCCCCAAGTCAGGCGAACGAGGGTAAATCATGCTCATTAATTTCTTCCTCGCACTCAGGAAGTACAAAGTTCCCGTTACCATTCGCGAGTTGATGGATTTGCTGGCCGCGCTCAACGGGCGGCTGGTGTATGCGAATATCGATGATTTTTACCTCTTGAGCCGCACCTGCCTGGTCAAGGACGAGAAAAATTACGATAAGTTCGACCGTGCGTTCAGCGCTTACTTCAAGGGTCTCGAAGACCTGCATGGCATGTTGGAATCGCTCATCCCGGATGAGTGGCTCCGATGGGAGTTCGAACAGGCGCTTACCCCGGAGGAACTCGAAAAGATTAATTCGTTAGGCGGCCTGGAGAAGCTCATCAAGGCTTTCCAGGAAGCCAAAGAGGAAGAAGAGCGGCGCCAGGCGGAACAGGCTCGCGAAGGAAAGGAAGGGCAGGAAGGTGATGATCCGGACCAGCCGGGTCGCAAAGGCCCTGGCGGACTGGGGAAAGGCAAAAAGAAAAAGGCCAAAAAGGTCTGGGACCAACGCCAGTACAAGAACCTGGACGATTCCGTCGAGCTTGGCACGCGCAACATCAAGATGGCGCTCCGGCGCCTGCGGAAGTTCGCTCGCACCGGTGCGGAAGAAGAACTCGACATGAGCAACACGATCAAGTCGACCGCCCACAACGGCGGCATGCTCGATATCAAGATGCGGCCGGAACGCAAGAACACGGTCAAGGTCCTGCTCCTGCTGGACATTGGCGGTTCCATGGATGCTCATGTGAAGATTTGCGAGGAACTTTTCTCCGCAACGCGCACCGAGTTCAAACATATGGAGAGTTTTTACTTCCATAACTTCATTTACGAATCGGTGTGGCAGGACAACCGGCGTCGAATGAACGAGCGCCTGCCCACCTGGGAGATCCTCAATAAGTATGCGGGCGACTACAAGGTCGTGTTCGTGGGTGATGCAACGATGGCGCCCTACGAGATTACTCATGCTGGCGGCAGCGTCGAACATTGGAATGAGGAGCCCGGGGCACAGTGGATGAACCGGTTTGCAGAAAGTTACGATCGCCTGGTATGGATTAATCCAACCCCTCAGGAAACCTGGGAGTATTCGTCCTCGGTGTCCATGACCCAGTCGCTGGTCAATGGCCAGATGTTTCCGCTCACGGTTCGTGGATTAGAGGAGGGGATGAACTTCCTCTCCAAATAAGCGAAAGAACCGGATCGACTGCAGCAGACACAAAATGTCGCTCGATCCGGTGTCGGTACCGCATAAACCCGACAAAGTGAGTGTAGAGCAGGCGAGTGCCTGTCTATGTATGATCTCGTAACAACCTTGCACGGTTTTTGTACCCCTCATGTGCCAGGAGTTATGCGCAAACAGAATTCCCCCACAGCGGCCTTTGATCCCAATGAGGTAATGCGCAAGGACGTGCGGCGCTTACTCGGGTTGGCGAAGCGTGGGGATATGGGCCGCTTCCAGAGCCTGCTTGATCGTTCTCGACGTAAGCTCACCGAGCGCCGCCGCACCCCGTTGAACGTTCACTATCCAGAGACCCTGCCCATAAGCGCCCATGCCGGAGAGATCGAACGGCTGATCAAACAGCACAAGGTAGTTGTCGTCGCCGGTGAAACCGGCTCGGGGAAAACCACACAGCTTCCCAAAATATGCCTGGCCGCCGGGTTTGGCCAGCGAGCCATGATTGGTCATACGCAACCGCGGCGGCTTGCGGCGAGGACGGTCGCGCAACGGATTGCCGAAGAGTTGTCCGTGAGTGTCGGCGACGAGGTGGGGTACGCGGTGCGATTCAACGATCGGGTGAGCGAACGGACGCGTATCAAACTCGTCACCGACGGCCTTCTGCTCACCGAAATTCGTAGCGATCGGTTTCTCGAGCGTTACGACGTCATTATCCTGGACGAGGCACACGAGAGAAGCCTGAATGTCGATTTTCTCATCGGATATCTCAAACAGCTTCTCGTTAAGCGTCATGACCTGAAGCTCATCATCACCAGTGCAACCATTGACGTCGCCGCGTTCTCAAAACATTTCTGGGATGCGCCCGTGGTTGAAGTGAGTGGTCGCAGTTACCCGATTGAAGTCCGCTATTGCCCGGGGGAGGAGAGGGAGGAGGCGTTGATCTCCAGCATCGAGGAGATCGACGGTGTCAACAAGGGGCCTGCCAGAGACGTGCTGCTTTTCCAGTCCGGGGAACGGGAGATATTTGAAACGGCGCGAATTTTGCGCCGCCGATTCGCCGAACGATTCGACATTCTGCCGCTTTACGCGCGACTGTCCGTACGTGATCAACAGCGGGTATTCTCGCCCGGGATACAGCGCCGAATTATTCTGGCCACCAACGTGGCGGAGACGTCGCTGACGGTTCCCAACATCGGTTATGTCATCGATCCCGGGGTTGCCCGGGTGAGCAGGTATTCCTACAGGTCGAAATTACAGCGCCTGCCCATCGAACCCATCTCCCAGGCCAGCGCCAACCAGCGCATGGGCCGGTGCGGACGAATCGCTCCCGGGGTGTGTTTTCGCCTGTACGACGAAACGGATTTTCTGTCACGGCCGGAATATACCGACCCGGAGATTCACCGAACCAACCTGGCATCCGTCGTGCTGCAGATGCGCGCATTCGGGCTTGGCGACGAAAATCGGTTTCCCTTTCTGGATCCGCCAGACCCCCGTGCGATCCGCGATGCCCACAGACTTCTCGATGAACTGGGAGCACTGTCCGAAAACAGGTTGACCAAGGTAGGCCGGGTAATGGCAAGGTTACCGGTCGATCCTCGCTTAGCGCGCATGATCGTCGCGGCGGATCAGTATTCCTCGCTCACCGAAACGCTCATTATCGTCAGTGCGCTGGCGATTCAGGATCCGCGGGAACGTCCACTGGAAAAGCAAGCGGCGGCCGATCAGGCTTACGCTCGGCATTACGATCAACGTTCGGATTTTCTGGCCTATGTGAATCTGTGGAATTGGCACGAACAGGCGCGCCAACGCATGACGCGTGCGGGTCTGAACCGGGAACTTACCAAGCGATTCCTATCCGGCTCCCGGATGCGGGAGTGGCGTGAACTCCACCGCCAGCTGTTACTGGCGAGCCGGGCTCTGGGTTTGACAACCAATGCCAAGCCGGCCGCGTATTCGAGCCTTCACCGCGCCTTGCTCGCGGGCTCGCTCAGCTTGATAGGACAACATGGCGAGAAAGGCAACTATACGGGAGCACGCAATCTCAAATTTCGCATATTTCCCGGTTCGGCGCTTGCCGGGCGTACTCCCAAGTGGGTGATGGCCGCGGAAATTACCGAAACCACGAGAATTTACGCTCGCTTCGCCGCGTCGCTGGAGGCTCGGTGGATTGAGGAGGCCGGAGCGCATCTTCTCAAGCGCCAGCATACGGAGCCCCATTGGAGTGCTCGTCGCGGCCAGGTGGTGGCATACGAGAACGTTTCACTCTACGGTTTGAAACTGGCCGAGCGTCGCCGGGTCAGCTACACGAAAATCGATCCGGCACTCTGTCGAGA
>JAPUJX010000417.1 GCA_027295975.1 Gammaproteobacteria bacterium | reverse complement strand
TTGATCTCATTCACCCCAGCGCGCGCGGCGGCAAGTCTGGATTCGGCGAGTTCGAGCTGAGCTCGCGGAATGCTGTCGTCAAGCCTGGCGAGAAGCTGATCTTTTTCGACGAGCAGCCCTTCCTCGATAAATATCTCTATCACCTTACCGGTAGTTTTCGAACTCACCGTCGCCATGCGGCGGGCGACAACATAACCCGTGGCATCTAGTACGCTGCTGCCGGCTGGCACCTGAGAGGCCGCGCGGGCCACGGCCGTGTTAACGGGAATAACCCCAGCATCCGGCGGGAAACCGAGAAACCAGGCCACAAAACCGACGCCACCAACCACGGCAATGAGCACAAACCACTTCAACGGCCGACCGGAGGGCGGAGCGGCCGTCCGATCGATTTTCAGCTCATCGAGTAGAGCCTTTTTGTCTACACTACGCTCCACGAGTCTGTTCCACCCCGGATAACACCTACGGCCAGTCTATCATTGCCGCATCCGCCGGTGGATAGCTGCGACGAAATGGGATAGATCCGGTTAAGACGAAATGGGATAGATCCGGTTAAACTGGCGACAGGAGGAGATGATTTGGTCGCTCGAACCGCCAGAATCCTGCACAACATCGACGAAATCAGCGCCGAGGCCTGGAACCGTTGCGCCAATCCGGGTGGGGCGGTGGTTTATAACCCTTTTTTGAGTTTCGAGTTTCTACATGCCCTCGAGGCAAGCGGCAGTACCTCGACGCGTACCGGGTGGCAACCCTTTCACATTGTGCTGGACGAGGGCGACGAGCAGCTTGGGGTGGTGCCTATGTATCTCAAGAATCACTCTCAGGGCGAATATGTCTTCGACTATGCCTGGGCCGATGCCTGGCATCGTGCCGGGGGCGACTACTACCCGAAGCTTCAGGCCAGCATACCATTCACGCCCGCTACCGGCCGCAGAGTACTCGCCCGATATCCCGACCCGGAGATCGAACAGGCCCTTCTGGGCGCCTGCGTTCAGGTGGCGGATCAGATCAAGGTTTCATCGATGCACCTCACCTTCATGCCCGAACGGCAATGGGAACTGGCAGGTGAGATGGGTTTTCTGAAACGCATGGATCAGCAGTATCACTGGCACAATCCGGGTTATCGGGACTTCGAGGATTTCCTCCAGGATCTCTCTTCGAAAAAGCGAAAAAACCTCCGGCGGGAAAGACGCGACGCCTGCGTAAACGGCATCGAGATCGAATGGGCAACGGGTTCGGATCTCACCGAGGCACACTGGGACGCGTTCTACCGCTTCTATCTGGATACCGGCTCCCGCAAGTGGGGCTCACCCTATTTGACCCGCCAATTTTTCAGCCTCGTCAGCGACACCATGGCTGATGACATATTGTTGATCCTCTGTAAGCGCGACGGCAAATACATCGCCGGGGCGTTGAACTTCATCGGCGGCGACACGCTTTATGGACGTAATTGGGGCTGCATCGAAGATCACCGCTTCCTGCATTTTGAAACCTGTTATTACCAGGCCATCGACTTTGCCATATCGCGGGGTCTGAAAAAGGTAGAAGCCGGTGCCCAGGGCGCCCATAAAGTGGCGCGTGGGTATCTGCCTCAGGCAACCTACAGCGCCCATTGGATTCGCGATGCGGGTTTCCGCAATGCCGTCGGGAATTTTCTCGCCGAAGAACGCGACTACGTGCGCGAGGATATCCGTTACAACGAAGAAAACAGCCCTTTCAAGTCCGGCACGGATCTGAGTAAATTTCGCGAGACGACCGAGGTACGCCTCACCCCCTGAGCGGGGCTACCCGCTGACTTTCCGCGGAAAGTCAAACGGTGAGGTGACGAGATAGAGCGCGATGGGTTCCCTTACCGCGCTGCCCTGCTCATCCCCTATTCCCCGCGTGTTATCACGCGTGTTGGAATATGAAACGCCAACCTCCACCGGCCGCCCATCGGGTCTCGCGAAATAACGACTGCCATCGCAGCGTGTTGCAACGGTGAATCCCCCTTCATGGACCAGACGGTGGTGGTGACTGCACAACAGGATCGTGTTGTCGAGCGAGGTCTCCCCGCCATCCGCCCAATGTTTTATATGGTGTGCATCAATCCACCGTTCATGGCTGCAGCCGGGGAAGGTGCAGGTGCGATCGCGGGCTATCAACGCCCGCCGGATGGCTGTCGGAACGGTGCGTTGTTTACGTCCAACATTGAGCGGCTCACCCTGTGCGTCTGTATTGACGGGGATAACACTGCCGTCACAACACAGCCTTCGAACCGTTTCGATCGGGAGATCGGACGTACCTCCATGACGGCCTTCACTTCGTTTACTACTGTCAAACAAGAGAGCCGCAGCATCCACATGGATAACCACCTGGGTGTGATCGGCACTCGACTTTCCGGTTCCTCCCGCACCATGATTTTGCCTACCGCCAAGCGACTCCCTGGCCATCTGAACCAGCGCATCGGCGCCCCGGGTAAAAAGACTTTGCTCCTCGCAATCGTGCATATCGGGTAGACCGGTCGCGACCTGCTCCAGGGCTTTGAGAACCAGCTCCAACTCTTCACGTGCGAGCTCCACCGATAACACCCCACTACCGTCCTCTCGAAAGTACCTGGATAGGGATCTAACCGCATGAACCCTGCGAGCATCGGCCGTGGACTCCGCTCCGCCGTTCCGCAACCGGCGACAATAACCTTCGAGTTGGGATGCTGTGGCGCCCAAGGCGTAATCCAGGAGATCGGTTTCGTTGATCTCACAGGCAACCCGGGTGAGGGCTCGAACCTTGGAGTAGGACAAGTCCCCCCGTTTAAACGCTTCTTCAATCTGCGGCAACGTCCACAACGCACGCGCCACCCGCACCTTCTCCTGTGCCGTATTGCGGGTAATGCCACATCTGAGGTTCAACCAGTCGGCACAATCCGCCGACCCCCAATCTTTCCAACCCTGGCGCAGATCGAACTCGCGCAACAACACCAGGAACCGAAAGGTGGCCTGGGAGACATCGCGCCA
>JAPUJX010000416.1 GCA_027295975.1 Gammaproteobacteria bacterium | reverse complement strand
TAGCTGGTCGAGAGAGCGATTACCGGCATAACGATGTACTGCCACTGACCGCCCGACCAGCCGCCGCCCGGCAGCCAGCCGAGCCACAGGGTGAAGACAATCACCAGCAACGGCGCCATAACGAAATTTGGCAGTACCTGGGCGCCGATGGAAACCCCGACCGCGAGGTAGTCGACCCAGGTATTCTGGCGAATCGCGGCGACAGCGCCGAGCGAAATCCCCACCAGGACTGCCAGCACAAAGGAATAAAAACCGTAGGTCAGGGTGATCGGGAAACCCTGTGCGATGATCTCGTTCACCGAGCGATCCTTATAGACGAACGACGGTCCGAAATCGAAGCGGGTGACAACACCCCATGTGTAGCTGGGTATTTGTTTCCAGAGCGGTTGATCGAGCCCGTATTTGGCTTCGATATTGGCCAGCACCTGCGGTGGTAGCGGTCTCTCCTTGGTGAAGGGGCTACCCGGTGCGGCGTGCATCAGCACGAAGGAGAGCACGATCAGAATCAGCAGGGTCGGAATCGCCACCAACACCCTTTTGACTACGTAGTTAAACATGTTTCAAACCCTGACCCTATCCCTCGCAGGGGGATAGGGGGTTTTTACACCAATGCGGGGCAGTGCGAACTGCCCACGCATTATCTGAAATCACGGTGAGCGGTTACTTTGCAACCTTGTACAGATCCCGCGAATACCAATTTTGCTCGACATTTTTAACCGGCCAGTTTTTCAGCGCCGAGTTCAGCATGTAGACACTGGTGTAGTGGTAGATAGGCACAATCGGCATCTCGTCGGCCATGATCTGCTCGACGCGGGTGTAGTTTGCACTCGGGTCGGCCATGGTTTTCGCCGATGCCATCAGGGCGTCGACTTCGGCGTTGGAGAACTTGCCGTCGTTGTAACCCGATGCCGAGGTAACCAGGTCGAGGAAGGTGGATGCCTCGTTGTAGTCGCCACACCATGCACCGCGGGCCAGGTCGAAGTCCTGCCGACCGCGAACTTCAAGGAAGGTTTTCCATTCCATGTTGGCCATTTCAACTTTGACGCCGAGTTTTTGTTTCCACATCTGGGCCATCGCGATAGCTATTTTCTTGTGGGCGTCGGAGGTGTTGTAGATCATGTTGAACGACAGCGGGTTGTCTGCGCCATAACCCGCTTCGGTCATCAACTCGACAGCTTTCGCATCACGACTGGACTGGGACATGCCTGCGTAGGCGACCACTGGGATGTCGAAATTTGCCGTCGTGCCCGGTGTGAATGTGTAGGCCGCAAACTGGCCGCCCTGCAAAATCTTATCGGTGATGACGTCGCGGTCAATCGCATACGACAGTGCCTGGCGAACGCGAATGTCTTTGAACGCCGCAGGGCCGCTGTCGGATACATTGAACGTATAGTAATAGCTGCACAGACGCGGGAACGAACTCGCCTGGTCGGGATACTTGGCGGCGAGTCGCGGATACTGGCCGGCCGGAATTTCGGTGCGATCCAGTTCGCCGGCGAGGTAACGGGTCAACGCCGTGTTCTCATCGTTGATGACCAGCGACACGACCTTGTTAATAATGGTCGCGTCGTTATTCCAGTAGCGGCTATTGCGCTCGCGCACCGACCGTTCCTGCGGGATGTGCTCGGTCAGAACATAGGCGCCGTTGGAAACAATGTTGCCCGGTTTGGTCCATTTATCACCGTGTTTTTCGATCGCCCAGCGCGGGCTTGGGAAGGTACTGCCGTGCGTTGTCATCAGCGCGAAATACGGCAGCGACGCGCTCAGGCGGACTTCGAAAGTCAAATCGTCGACCGCCGCAACCCCGAGTGTGTCCGGCGCTGCCTCTCCGGCCAGAACCGGGCCGACGCCCTCGATCGACATCAGTTCGGCGAACCAGGAATAGGGCGAGGCGGTTTTCGGGTCGGCCAGGCGGCGCCAGGCGTAAACGAAGTCAGACGCGGTGACCGGTTTTCCATCGGACCATTTGGCGTTGTCACGCAGATAGAATGTGTAGACGTTTTTACTCTCGTTAGTCTCGAAGCGGGTGGCAACCCCCGGAATCAGTCTGCCGTCGCTGTCCTGATTCATCAGGCCCTCGAAAAGATCGCGGACAATATCGGCGCCGCTTACGTCTTCGACGATCTGCGGGTCGAGCGAGCTGTGCTCGTCGAGCAGGCGGTAGGTAAAGGTTTGATCCCCAGCCAGTGGCTCACCGGTTAGTGGGTGCGATTTCGCCGCCATCGCGGGTGAGGATGCAAGGCTTGCCGCGACAAATCCAGCGGCTAGTGAATTGGTAAGAAAACTCATAGTTTTTCCTCCTCAAACAGGCTTTTCGTCGGTGACCAGATTAACCCGCATAATTACTCTGTTGGCAATATGTGGCCGCAATATTTTTCCCTTAATCCCATCTTGTATACTTTCCCCGTGGCGGTATGGGGTAGCTCATCGACGAACACCACATCGTCGGGAACCGAGATCTTTGCCACGCTGGGTGCAAGATAGGCCAGCATCGCGTCCTTTGAGAGCTTGCCCGCCTCTCGTGGCACGACAATCAAGAGAGGGCGTTCACCCCACTTCGGATGCGCAATTCCGATTACCGCAGCCTCCAGAACGTCGGGATGACTAACCGCAATATTTTCCAGGTCAATCGAACTGATCCACTCACCCCCGGATTTGATCAAATCCTTGCTGCGGTCGACGATCTGCATAAATCCATCAGCATCCAGCGTAGAGACATCACCGGTCCTGAGCCAGCCATCTTCGGTGAAGGACGCGGCTGTCCCCCGCTCGTCATTGTAATACGAACTAGCGACCCAGGGTCCGCGAACCAACAATTCGCCGAATGCTTTTCCGTCGCGGGGTCGGCGAGATCCCTCGTCGTTGACAACTTCCATTTCGACGCCGTAGATAACTCTTCCCTGCTTTACCCGATAGTCGTATTTTTCTTGCTCGGACAAATTTTCCATCGAACCCTTGAGTTTACCTGTAGTGCCCACCGGACTCATTTCGGTCATACCCCAGGCGTGGCTTACACGGACATTGTAGTCGTTCTGAAATTCCTCGATCATGCTGCGCGGAACAGCGGCGCCGCCGATCACCGTTCGTTCCAGGTAGGGCAGCTTTTTTCCGGTCTCTCTTAAGTACTCCAGCAGCGACATCCAGATGGTTGGTACACCCGCCGCCGCCGTGACTTTTTCCGTGTCAAATAACTCGTACAGTGATTTGCCGTCGTATCCAGGCCCCGGGAAAACGATTTTGGCGCCGCTGATAGGGCAGGTATAGGGAATACCCCATGCGTTGACATGAAACATCGGAACCACCGGCAATACCGAATCCCGGCTGGTAAATCCAAAAACATCCGCACCGTTGGTCGCCAGTGCGTGCAAAATTGTGGAGCGATGGCTGTAGAGGACTCCCTTGGGATTGCCGGTCGTTCCGGACGTGTAACACAGGGATGCGGCCTGGGTTTCGTCCAGATCGGGCCAATCGAATACCGTCGGTTCGCCGGCAATCAGCTCCTCGTAACAGATCGCGTTTGCCAGCCGAGTATCCGGCATGTGCTCTCTATCGGTGAGAACCACAAACCCTTTCACACTAGTAAATTGAGCGGCCACGGTCTCGAGCAGGGGCACGAAAGTGAGGTCGACAAATATGTACTGGTCCCGGGCATGGTTGACGATGTAGACGATCTGGTCGCGCGCAAGACGAGGGTTGATGGTATGGCAAACCGCACCGATACCCGAGATCGCGTAATAGAGCTCAAAATGCCGGTACCCGTTCCACGCCAGGGTCGCAATTCTATCGTCCTGCTCTATGCCTAGCCCGGTGAGTGCGTTGGCGAGCTTTGAAATCCGGGCAAAGGCGTCCCGGTATCCATATCGATGGATAGGGCCTTCGACCGTCCTGGAAACAATTTCCGTGTCGCCGTGATACTGTGCCGCGTGCCGAATCAGCGATGTAATCATCAGCGGCGTGTCCATCATCAGGCCCCGCATGTTATATCTCCACGTGGTTTTCAGTTACATTCAGTTCATTGCGACTCAAATTACGCTTGCCTGTGTCGCCCTATTGGCGAAAAATAGGTAGCACAAGCTAAAACCCGGGCTGTCCTATGAATGACGCGACTAACTACACAGTTAATGACTCGATTGCCGTTATCACTTTTCAGAATCCGCCGGTAAACGCCCTCGGCGCGAAACTGCGCGCAGCAATTTCTAGCGGGCTGGAAAAGTCGATTTCGAGCGATGGTATCACGGCAGTCGTCCTTCGTGGATCGGGTCGATGTTTTTCGGGCGGCGCCGATATCCGCGAGTTCGGATCGCCACCTGTGTCGCCTACTCTCAGAGACCTTATCGACCAGATCGAAGCTTCTCCGAAGCCGGTCATCGCAGCAATTCACGGCGTCTGCTACGGTGGGGGAATGGAACTTGCACTCAGTTGTCACTACCG
>JAPUJX010000415.1 GCA_027295975.1 Gammaproteobacteria bacterium | reverse complement strand
CCGGTTAGGTACAGACCGGGGAGTGGGTTCGCCTGGATCTCCATTTCGACGCCCTCGATGGTCGCCTCCTGGGCGTTAATCAAATCAGCGGTGGGTTGGCCCCCGACCAGGCGGCTCACGGTAATCTGCTGATTCTCATAGTCATTTCGGAACGCATTCAGGTTTAGTTGCACTCGACGGTCGAACCATTGCGATTTCATGCCCACTTCCCAATTGTCGGAAATCTCCGGCTCAAAAGGACGCATGCGGATGTCACCGTTCATACCACCGGAGCTGTATCCGCGAGAAAAGCTACCGTACACCATGACGTCATCGGTGAAATCATAATTCACGATAGCCCGCGGCGTCGCTTGGCTGTACGTCAGCTTTTGCTCGCAAGAAGAGGTCGTGGCATTGCCCATCGCATCGACCACCATACCGGGGCAGAGGTTGCCCGGGTCAAATCCACCAGTCGAGGTGAACTGAAAGCGCTTGAATATTCGCGTGTCCTTGGTCCAGCGGTAGCCTGCCGTGACGGAAAGTTTCTCTGTCACATCAAACGTACCTTCGGCAAACACTGCATAGGATTTTTGCGTGCCATGAGTTTCCTGACGCCGACTGATCGAGTCGGCGATCACGACGGCAAAGTCACCCACCAGCGGAAAAAACGAGAAGGGTGGGCCGAATGCAGAACCAGGTATAAAAAATAACGGTGCATCCGCCGGGTCAGGGGGCGGAACACCCTGGCCACGCCAGAATGGCACGTTGAGTTTTTGCGTTGCGCTTTCGCGGAATCCATAGATGCCGGTCACCCAGGTCATTCGATCATCAAAGGCGCTACCGTCCACGCGGAATTCCTGGGACCACTGGTCATAGGGTGAGTTTTGGTCACCCAGCACCTCAATGCTGTTGGAGAGTTCTCCGTTAAAATCGGTACCCCAGCCCCAGGAGCCATTGGTCTCGTCCATATTGCGCCAGGCCGTGATGCTGTTGAGGGTAATGTCACCTACGTCCCACTTCGCGTTCAGCGACACCGCTCGTGTAGTGACCTTGCTATGGTTGGGGTCATTGTCGTTGGCCTCGTAGTAATCACCATTATCGGTGCACGCGGCCTCGAGATCATCCAGCGCGCCAAAAATGAGGGTGAAAAAGTTTAAGCCAGTGCCCCCGCCCGGTACGCCGCCAATACACTTGCCCAGACCGGCTGTTTCGCGGGACGCGAATACCTCGCCGGCGAACAAAAATTCCAGCGAGTCGGTGGGCGTCCACAACATCTTGGCGCGAAATGACTTGGAGTCGGTTTCGTTCCATTTCCTGCCGAGGTTGTCTTCCATGAAGCCATCATCTTTGCGGGTCTGAAATGCAAAGCGACCGGCCAGGACGCCTTCGATCATAGGTATATTGACCAACGCGTCGCTGTTGAGTTGGCCATCGTTGCCAAAGCTGCCGCTGATTTTGGCTTCGAACTCATCCGTCGGGTCGTTGGTGATCACATGTACAAGACCCGCAGTCGTGTTGCGACCAAAGAGCGTGCCTTGCGGGCCACGCAGCACTTCAACGCGGTTGACATCGAACAGATCAAAGACCGCCCCTTGGGGTCGACCGAGATACACGCCGTCCACGTAGATACCCACTTTGGGGTCTTGCGTCGGGCCCCAGTTGACTTGACCGATACCGCGCAAAAATACCTGCGCTGTACCGCGGTTCACCCCGCTGTTGGTAAAGTCCAGGTTCGGCACGATTTGTTCGATGTTCTTAATTTCGGTGATGCCGCGTTCGCGCAATTGATCACCGGACAAAGCGCTGACCGGAATCGGCACCGCTTGTGCTGTTTCTTCACGCCGCCGCGCTGTCACGATAACTTCTTCGATGCCTTGGCTCTGATCGCGGGCTGATTCCGCCTCCGCGGCGCCTGGAAACCCCAAACCCAAGGTGCCAAGCATGAACAACCCGGCGACTGCAAAAATTGCCTTCATTTGTCTCTCCCCTCTATATATCTCCACCTCTAACTATCTGGATCTTTGTCGAAACGATCACCGTGATTCCCTAGTCCCACAGTGACCCCTCAACCCCGAATATACGTTTGTTCTCTCGATAAAGACAAGGATTAAGTGTCTGACGAAAGGCTGGCATAGAGATTTCACGCGCGTCATTCTTATCGGTTTTGTTACCCATTGCCGACAGGGCCGCTTTGACCAAGCGGTAGTACCAAAAGCGTTGGATCTGTTGATCACCGTATAACACACTACCGAGCGCAAGCCCGAATCGGTAGATAGCTGGGACCGCGTAAATTGAAATTTGGTCGGTACAGAATTTCTGCTTCAGGCACCGCCAGCTCAAAAAATGGGTATTCTTCCACCACCCCCAGTAAAGCCGCACGGGTTTCCATGCGCGCCAGGAACTGACCCAGACAGATGTGGATCCAGTCACCCAACCCAAGGTGTTTGCCTTTCGGTCGATGAAAATCCAGTTGATCCGGGTTGGGGTAAATGCGCTCGTCGCGATTGGCGGATGCCAGAACTATGACCAACCGTGCGCCCACCTCCAGCTCCTGACCATAAAATTCAGCTGGCTTCGTCAACGTGCGAATGGTGAATTGCACCGAGCCGTCATAACGCAGGAACTCTTCAACCGCATTGGTAATCAGTTCCGGGTGGGCGCGCAGTTCGCGCTGCCGATCGGGAAACCGGGTCAAAGCCAGGACGGCGTTGGAGATCAGGTTGGTGGTGGTTTCATTACCCGCCAGCAGCAACAGGTTGACGCCCGCCAAAACCTCGTCGTCGCTGAGCTTGCTCTCCTCGTCTTGCGCTGCAACCAGACGCCCGATGAAATCGTCGGTGGGATGGCTGTGCCGTTGTGCGATCTGTTCCTGCAGATAGGTACGAAATTCAACGATCAACTTGTTCTGTGCTGCCACCTCGGCGTCGCTCACATCGGGTGCCAGCGGCGCAATCGCGGCGTCAGACCACTGCTTGAATTGAGCGCCCTGGTCAGAGGGTATGCCCAGCAGTTCGGCGATGATGGTTACGGGCAGCGGGTCTGCCAGTTCCGTCACCACATCGAACGACTCACGCGATGCCGCGCCGGTCAGGAATTCGGAGCACAACTCCTCGATTCGAGGCAACATTCGATTGATCTTGTTCGGGGTGAAATCGAGACTCAGTAGCTTGCGCAATCTCGTGTGATCGGGCCGATCGGAGTTCAACATGGTGAGCGCATCGGGAGGCGCCACTTGTTCGCGAACGACATCGGTGCGTCCGATGATGCCTGCCCCATCGGTCCCATCGGCGATGCGTACGCTGGAAAACAGGTCCGGGTTTCGCAATACGTGGCGCACGTCCTCGTATCGGCTAAGCACCCAACCCTGGGTCTGTTCAGAAAAAATGATCGGCGCTTCATCTCGCAATCGCTGATAGAACTGGTGCGGGTGTGCGATTGCCTGGGGATCGAACATGTCCAACCCCAACTGGCTCAACGTGACTGTTTGGACCACCTATCCCCCTCCAACTCTGATGGTTCAGAAAATCTATGGAGCAGTCGTATTAAACGTGATATCTCATGTAATGTAACCGAAAATATATTTTTGCGTTGATATTATTAGAAATAAACAACGAATATGTGACCCGTAGCGACTGGAGAGGAATGACTTGAGCAATCTGGACCTCGAAGGCGTGGCTGGTGTCACGGGAGTAACGAGTAGATCATGAGTGAAATCCACCCGTTCGAAATTCACGTGCGCCCGAACAACAGTTGCAGCATATTTCCCAAGGAAGTTGGTCGTTGTTCGAAGCGCTGGGCCCAGAATCGATATACCAATCTGTTTACTGGAACGAACTCGACAAAGTGGGCACTTCGCGTGCTTTCGAGCAACCGGGTCTGTTCGTCAATGAGTTGCGTAATTGTTTCAAGCAATTGCGTGGCCGACTGGTGCCACCCGTAAGGGAGTAGAGATATGATACGAATCTGCAAAATGCTGACCATCGGTTGGCTACTTTTCGGTTTGATTTTTTCCGCAGTCATGACACAGGCCAAGGAGCCGGTCAGTACCTCCAGCTTCGAACCCAAGCGCACGACGTGGGGTGTTCCCGACATTGATGGAGTCTGGGATTTTCGATCCCGGACGCCGCTGGAAAGACCGCCCGAGTTTGCTGGCAAGGCAGTTTTCACGCCTGAGGAGGCTAGAGCCTTCATCGATAGGATCCTCACTCTCAGTGACAACGACACGCGAGTGGAGGACAAAAAGCTCGACGTAGAAGGTGCGTACAACGACTTCTGGTTGGATCAAGGCACGGAAATCAACGAGAATCTGAGAACGTCCCTCATCATAGATCCGCCGGACGGGCGCCTGCCGGAAATTACTCCTGGGGCGCTGGCTCGAAAGGCAGAGCAGAACCGGCTGCGAACGCCACCGGTTCGCGATCTGTTTTCGTTCAGTGCAGATGCTACCCAGTACCGACCGTCGGATCCGGAATCACTCGGGTTGTCGGAGCGCTGTCTTGTCGGATTCAACGCCGGCCCGCCGATAACGCCCAGCGGTTACAACAACAATTTGCGCATCATACAGACGCCAGACTATGTAGTGCTGGTCACAGAGATGATTCACACCGCCCGCATCGTACCAATTGACGAACAGCCTCGTCCGCCTTCGAATCTTGCTCGCTGGTCCGGTAGTTCCCACGGACGCTGGGAAGGAGATACTCTAGTCGTAGAGACTGTGAATTTCACCGACAAGACGCCGTCGTTTCAACTGCCGGTGCTGGTGGTGAATCCACTCGATGCGGGCGCAGTTGGGTCCGGTATCAACATGCACCTCATCGAGCGCTTCACCCTGACGCGCGAAGGGCGCCTCGAATACGAATACACGCTCACTGATCCGTATACCTTTGTGCAACCGTTCACGGTACAGAACACAATGCGTGCGACCGATGATCGAATCTACGAGTACGCATGCCATGAAGGCAATTATGCGATGCGGGGCATGTTGAAAGGCGCAAGACTTCTCGAATCAGAGGAAGCGGCCGTCGACTAAAATCGCCCTCGTTTTTGAATCGGTCGCTAGTGTCCTGGCGAGTTGGACATCACCCGCACGAGGTGCGGATCGTATTTGAACGACTCGACGTTTTTCCGCACGTCGATCTCAAGCACACCGTCGAGGATAGCGATGTCGTCACTAACGAGTTCGCGAAGCTCAACATCATCCCTGGCAAGCATGAAGGCGATTACGTTGTAACGACCCATCATGGCAGCAACAAATGCGGTTTCGTCACGAGCCACCAGATTTTGTATCACGGAATCAACCAAACTAGGCCTGACCAGCAGGCGAACGAAAGCTCGAGTGTTCAGCCCCTCAGATTCTGGATCGGTCAGCAGAGTGAAGCAGACGGCACCAGCACTCTGCAGTTTGCGCAGGCGAGATCGCACGGTAGATTCTGAGATACCAATTTGCCGGGCTACCTCCCGATTGCTTTGCCGGGCATCTTGCTCGAGAAGCTCAATAATCTGTCTGTCTACGGGGTCAATCATTATACAAACGTGCGAAGTCTGTTCGATATTTGGCAATGTCAGTCGATATCATCGTCTCTATATGGTCCAGCCCATCGATTCGAGCAAAGTCTTCAGCGACAATACGTTGGAAGTCCGTCCGATCAGTCGCGTGGAACATCACGATGATTTCCGGCGCCCCCAGTAACAGTGTAACTGCCGCAACACCATCCACCTCTGCCAGGTCTCTGGCTACAGCCGTAGCCGAGCGTCCAGCAACGTAGATATCGCCAAAGCAGACAAATTCGTAACCCATGGCATAGACGTCGCTCTGCACGATCACACGCAGCGTATTCGCCTCGCGCAGATTGCGAATCCGTGCCGACACGGTTTGTTGTGTCACCCCCAACTCGTGGGCCAACGATTTCACCGGCACTCGTGGATTCACGCGCATCAATTTGATGATCGCGCGATCAAGTTCGTCCAACTGAAGGCTCATACCTTTAGCAAAGTGTTCGATCCGGAATCGGTCATTGTGTTTGCTCCGCTGTGTATTCGATCACCCGTGCCCACCTCTTGCAATTCACTATGTCCCGTCGAACCAGAGTGCCCGGATCTCATCGTCGAACTTGTCTTCCATCCGCCGCTCGCGATCGAGAATCAGTAAAGGCGTCTGCCGGTATCGTATTGCGGCCAGTCAGGTTCGCCCATCGCTGTGGGCGTGCCGCTGCGGGCAAAATTCACCCAGTATTCACGCATGGCTCGGCCGAGCGCACTTGGCGCACCGGCGCCGGCGAAGGTCTGCATTGACTCGAGCGTCGGGTCGTTTATCCAGTCCCAGATGAACGGCAGTTCGATGGCATGGGTCGCACGCAGCCCCGGCAAATCAGTTTCCCAGGCACAGATCCATCCCCAGCATGGCGTGCCCCACAGCGCCGCCGCATCGAGAATGCGTACCATGGAATTTCTGAACATAACATCCGTGAGCGCGTAGGTGAGCTTTTCTCTTGGTGTACTACCCGGCGCAAAGTTTTCATAAACCACCAGAGCCTGCGGCCCGTCACAACCGGATTGCTCGAACAGTGCCCGGGCCCCTGCCTTGTCGAACTCGTCGGAGCCCAGGGTCATGGGAAACAGCGTGCCTTCGTGGCGGCAGC
>JAPUJX010000414.1 GCA_027295975.1 Gammaproteobacteria bacterium | reverse complement strand
CTCGAGGCGGTTGGCGACCGCACGCTCGCTGTCCTGACCGATGGCCTCCAGCAGCACCGCAATCATGCCGGCGTTTGCCATGGCATAAGCGGAACTGGTTTCCGGTGCGACGGACGAAGCCAGTTTCATGGCCAGATCGCCGAGCGCTCTGCCTGGAGCGGTGATCACAACACGGGCTCGGCATATTGGTGAGGCGAGTCGGGATTGAGCCGGTCCACGAGGATGCGGTTTTGCCGGTCTGTCATCAGCCATCCCGCGACCGCGAGGATCGGTTCCTTGGTGACACCGTTCGTGAAGTTTTCCGTGGAGGAAATCCAGATGGCCAACCCTTTGAGCGAGGCGAATATCTGCCACCAACGGAAGGCTCGACGATCAACCCGATAACCGCTCGTTTGCGCCCAGATGCCGATGGCGTCCGCGCGTGGAATAAGGCCACCGGCCAGGGTTTGTTCCGGCCAGCTCCACAATGGGTCAAGGGACCAGGCCAGATCTTCCAGAGGATCCCCGATATGAGCCATCTCCCAGTCGAGGATGCCTTCGATGTCGCCGGTTTCGGTATACAGAAAGTTTCCGGTCCGATAGTCGCCGTGTACCAGAACGAGGTTGCCTGAAGGTTCGGGAAGGTTTTTCTCGAGCCAGCGAATGGCGGCCTGGGCAACGGGTTCGGGATGCAGGGAATCTTCATTGATCACTCCGGCCCAGTAGTCGAGTTCGCGGGCGGCCGGATGTGCCGGTGTCTCCATGAAACCGGTGATACCCAACCCGTCGATATCGAGGGTTGCGAGCTTCCCGAGCAAGGACCATTTGATCTCGGCAATTCGCTCGCGAACGTCAACGTAAGGAGGCAGAGCCAGATTTGCCAGGTCCGATTCGCAACCGGTTATCTCCCGCATGACCGAGAAGGGACGGTCCAGATATTTCGGGTCTTCTTCGAGCACCAGAGGCTCAGGAACGGGGATTTCTGTCGGGAACACGGCAACGTAGGTTTGGTATTCGAGGGCTCGTTCGGTATCGATGAGGCTTGAAACCGGATCGCGACGCAGGATGAGGCCTTGCTCTGAATCGGCGCCACGCAGCTTTACCCGATAGGTTTCCCGGGACGCGCCCCCGGGAATCTGTTCTATGTCAGTGATTGTCTGGGTTTCTCCCCAACGGTCCGTCAGGTAGGCCGCGAGCCGTGTGCCAATGGCATCGAGAGACGCGTTCACCAGGTTGGGCTGCTTATATAGTCGCGTTGGTTCACTTTGCTTTTTTGTCAGGCCGATTGCAATTGTCATCGTTTTGCTCCTAGAGGCGACTCGCGCCTCGTCGAGGCACGTTTGCATTGCGCCAAGTGGCTCAATTACAGTAGTTGTCGTTGCCAGCGCCTCGCGCCCGATGTTTCGGTCGCGGAAGTCCGGGTAAATCATGTTGGGGGAGTTATGAAGTTATCGAAGCTGAGTCGTTCCATAGAAGGCAAAGTGGCCATCGTCACCGGGGCTGCAAGCGGCATGGGTAGAGCGACGGCACATCTGTTTGCCGACGAGGGCGCAAAAATAGCCCTCATGGACCTCAATGGGGAGCAGCTCGGTGAAGTTGCAGGCGAAATAGAGGCGGCGGGATATCCCGTCAAGGGTTGGATGCTCGATGTTTCAGACAAGGAGGCGGTCACGAGAGTTGTCGAGGAGGTGGCGGATCACTTTGGCGGCATCGACATCCTCATCAACAACGCCGGGATCTCCGTGCCGGCACGCATCGATGCGGACAATTATGAGGAAGCCTGGGAACGCTCGCTCGCTGTGTTGCTCACTGCCCATACGCGGACCATTCGTGCCGCCCTCCCTTTCTTACGTCTTGCCGAACATCCCCGCATCGTCAACATCGCTTCTACCGAGGGTCTGGGCGCAACCAAGGGTGGTAGTCCTTACACCGCCGCCAAAACAGGGGTCATCGGCCTTACCCGCTCCCTTGCGGTGGAGCTTGGCGAGGAGGGTATTACGGTGAACTGCATATGTCCGGGTCCGATACGTACCGGCATGACCGCGGCGATCCCGGAGGAGCATAAGCAGATATACGCCCGCCGCCGGATCGCGCTGAAACGGTACGCCGACCCGGAAGAGGTGGCACATGGAACCCTCAGCCTGGTTCTTCCAGCGGCGAGTTTCATCACCGGGGTGACGCTGCCGGTGGATGGCGGGCTGACGATTCGAAACGCTTGAAAGTCCAAATAGGTAAAACAAGGCAGCGCCTGGAGCACTAATGGCCGAAGCCACCACCCGGAGTCACCCGTCGACCGACCGGGTACCCTGGAACACCACCGTCGCCTATGGCGCCCCGATAATTGGTGTCGGGTACATGTATCTGGTGTTGAGTCTGTACGTCATGAAGTTTTCCACCGACGTGTTGCTCATCGCTCCCGCTGTGATGGGGTTGATCTTCAGCGTCTCGCGGATATGGGATGCCATATCCGATCCGATAGTCGGCTATTTGAGCGACCGCACCAGAAACCGCTTCGGCCGCCGCCGCACCTGGATTGCCGCCAGCCTGATCCCCACGGCGGGGACGTTCGTCATGGTGTTCTCGCCGCCCCAGAGTTTCACCGATGGTGAACTCGTTGCCTGGATGGCCATTGCAATTATCGGTTTTTATTCGGCCATGACGTTGTTTTATGTGCCTCACCTCTCACTGGGCGCGGAGTTATCGGACAACTACCACGAGCGCAGCCGGTTATTCGGGATCCGCCATGCTTTTTATACCTTCGGCTCGATCCTGTCGCTGATCAGCTTTTACGTGCTGATCAAAGCCGAGCAGGAGGGTCCCGAGGTGGTAAGGCAAACGGCCTTCAATCTGGCGGTCCTGGTTGCGCTCGCAACCTCCGTGGTGACTATTTTTGCGGTCAGCAAACTCAGCGAACGCGAGGACTTCCAGGGCCGAATCAACGACAACCCCTTCCAGGCGTTCGCAGACATCTGGCGTAACCCACATGCCAAGCTGCTGATCGTCGTAACGTTCATCGAGCATGTCGGCAGTGCCGCCATCGCTGCATTGACCCTGTATGTGACCCAGTACGTGGTTGGCGCACCGGCGTGGGCACCGGTCGTCATTCTCTGCTACATGATTCCATCTACGTTCTCCGTGCCGATGTGGCTGCCCCTGTCGCGCCGTTTTGGCAAGGTGAAGTTGTGGATGTTTTCGATGGTGCTAACGGGATTGTCGTTTGGCAGCATGTTTGCGCTGCCATTCATCGACGATGTCACGTCCCGGTTGATTTACATCTCGGTTGCAGCCTTTTTTGCCGGTTTGTCAGCCGGGTGCGGCGGTACCCTGTCACCCTCCGTGCAGGGTGATGTGATCGACTACGACGAGTACGTAACCGGAGAGCGTAAGGAAGGTTCCTATTTTGCAGCCTGGAACTTCGTCTACAAGAGTGCGTTGGGAGTGATGTTATTGTTAACGGGCTTCGTTTTGCAGTTTTCAGGGTTTGAGCCGAACCAGGAGCAGACGATGACCGTAAAAATATCCCTGGTTACTCTGTACAGCTTGTTTCCGCTGGTTTGTTACGGGATCGGCGCGGTTCTCTTCTCCCGATTCAAACTGGACGAAACCGCCTACGCGGAGATTCGCCAGGAGCTGGATCGCCGGAAAAGTGCCGAGCAACAAATACCCGACAGGACGGCTTAGCGGCCTTTGAAGTTTCCAGGGCGCCGTTCGGCAACCGCCCGCACACCTTCCTTGTGATCTTCCGTCTGCTGCAGCCGGTGTTGCTCGATGAACTCGTGGTCCGTCTGCGCTTTTACTGCTTCGGCAACCCCCGCGCGCATGGTCGCGCGAACGGAGACCACCGCCAGTGGTGCGTTTTCGGCGATTTCCTCCGCCATTTTCATGGCCTCGTCGCGCAGGTTTTCAGCGTCGGTGAGTACATCGGCAAGGCCCCACTCGTAAGCGGTTTCACCATTGATCCTGCGACCGGACATGAACATCAGATTGGCTTTTTGCTGCCCGATGAGCTTAGGCAGGGTGTAGGTGAGGCCAAAACCGGGGTGAAATCCGAGCTTCACGAAATTTGCCGTGAATCGCGCCTGGGGGCAGACCACGCGGAAATCCGGCATTACCGCGAGACCGAAGCCGCCTCCCACCGCGGCACCCTGGATAGCTGCGACAACGGGTTTTTTACACCCGAACAAACGCACGGCGGCGCTGTAGAGCGGGTTGCCGCCGGTAACGGAGCGGCTCTCGCGTTCACCTCGTGCCTCGCGATTGCCGAAATTTGCCCCGGCACAAAAATGTTTACCCTGAGAAACGAGCACGAGAGCGCGCACGTCGGGGTCTTCGTCCATGGCTTCAAAGGCGTCGCACATCGATTTGATGAGCTCGGTGTCGAAGAAGTTGTTGGGCGGGCGTTGGATTTCGACGACGGCGACATGGCCGTGCTTTTCTACTTCCAGATCTCCAAATTTCATGACAGGTTTCCTGTTGGTTTGGTGGGAATGTTTGACCATGTGCCCCGAATTTGCAACGCTCGGGTTTCCCGAGGGAACCTCTTATCAATTATCGATTACTCAG
>JAPUJX010000413.1 GCA_027295975.1 Gammaproteobacteria bacterium | reverse complement strand
CGGGAACTCCTGTGGTTGATCGGCATGGCCATTTTCATCGTCCTGATGCTCGAGGGGTTCGCCGGCTATTTGCTTCCCTGGGGAAATATGTCCTACTGGGGCGCGCAGGTGATCATCTCTCTGGCGGGTGCGATCCCGCTGGTTGGAGCCGACCTCATGGAGTGGGTTCGAGGCGATTTCCTCATGTCGGAAGTCACCCTGAATCGTTTTTTTGCGCTGCATGTGGTGGCGTTGCCACTGGTGCTGGTCATGCTCGTGTTCGTGCACATCGTGGCATTACATCACGTCGGTTCGAACAACCCCGATGGGATTGAGATCAAGAAAAACAAGGATGCCAATGGTATTCCGTTGGACGGCATTCCTTTCCATCCCTATTACACCGTAGGGCACGACATCCCGGCGACCGTGGCGTTTCTGTTCATATTCTGTGTCGTCGTTTTCTTTGCCCCGGAAATGGGTGGATATTTCATAGAGAAGCCCAACTTCGAAGTTGCCAATCCGCTGGTGACTCCGGACCACATCGCCCCGGTCTGGTATTACACCCCTTTCTACGCCATGTTGCGCGCGTCGACCTACCCACTTCTGGGCATGCCTGCCAAGTTCTGGGGTCTGGTGGTGATGGGCGGCGCCATTATGATCCCTGCGGTATTACCCTGGCTGGATCGCAGCCCCGTGAAGTCCCTGCGTTACAAAGGTCTGGCTTCGAAGGTAATGCTCGGCTTGTTCATCGTCAGCTTTTTCATTCTCGGTTATCTCGGCACCATCGCGCCTTCCAAAGCAGCGACTGTACTGGCTCAGGTGTGTACGGTTCTCTATTTCGCTTACTTCATGCTGATGCCCTGGTACACGCAGGCAGAGCGTACGAAACCGGTACCGGACCGGGTGACCTGAAGATGAACATCCGGCTGTTTGTTGCGATGTGTCTGGTTGTGCCTGGACTGGCGGCGGCTTCCTCTGCCAGCGATTGGAAGATGAAGGAAATGACACCGGATCTCGAAAACCTACCCTCGTTACAACGCGGGTTTCGCCTGTACCTCAACTATTGCCTGGGATGTCACTCGTTGAAGTATCAGCGCTACGGGCGTACGACGAGCGATCTGGGCATTCCTCGGGACATTGCAGTGGAAAACCTGGTATTCACGGGTCGCAAGATTGGGGAACTGATGGTCTCGGCGATGGACCCCGAACAAGCGAAATCATGGTTTGGCGCTCCACCCCCCGACCTCACGATGGTGGCGCGGGTTCGTGATCCCACATGGATATACAACTACTTGACGACGTTTTACGTCGACACTTCGCGACCTTTCGGTGTCAACAACAAGGTGTTTCCCAATGTTGGAATGCCCCATGTGATGATGGATCTGCAGGGGCTTCAATTCTGCACGTCCCCTGGCGGGGGCAATACGGACGAGGCGGGAGATTGCGAACTGGTTACGGAAGAAGGTGGGTTGTACAGTGCCGAAGATTTTGATCGGGCGGCGTACGACATCGCAAACTTCCTGTTCTACACAGGTGAACCCAGCAGGTTGGAGCGACACCGGCTCGGTGTGTACGTGCTGTTGTTCCTCGTTGTACTTTATGTGTTGACTTTCCTGTTAGGTCGCGAGTATTCGAAAGAAGTTCACTAATTCGATTTTTGAACAATCAAGAAGTGTTGGTTGCAACCGACTGCACCCCATCACGAAAAGGTAAATAATGAGCGTAGTTACAAAACGAACGTCGATGACTTTTTTTTCCGACGCAAAGGATCACTACTCCCATCGGGTAAGAATGGTCCTTGCAGAGAAGGGCGTCGCGTTTGATATGGTGGATGTCGATCCTGGCGACAAACCTGAAACCCTGGCGGAGATCAATCCGTACAACAGCCTGCCCACACTACTGGACCGAGACCTGGTGCTCTATGAAGCGAACGTAATCATGGAGTATTTGGACGAACGTTTTCCTCATCCGCCGCTGTTGCCGGTTTATCCGGTGCAGCGGGCTCTCTCGAGGTTGTGGATCACCCGCGTCGAGAAGGAGTGGAGCGGTCGGTTGGATCTTCTGATGGCTGGTAAGGGGCGGGAAACCATGCTCACGAAAGCGCGCAAAGAACTGCGGGAGAGCATCGTGAGTATCGCGCCGATCTTCTCTGAAAAGCCGTACTTCATGTATGAAGAATTCACCCTGGTGGATTGTTGCGTCGCACCTATATTGTGGCGATTGAAGTGTGTGGACATCACGTTGCCCGAAAGATCGACGAAACCTCTGCAGAAATACATGCAGACGATCTTCGAACGCGAAACCTTCCGCACAAGCCTTACGGAGTTGGAACTGGAAATGCGCGAATAGCGCCCGATCGGTCCGATATCCGGACCTCAACAGAGATTACTCTCATGGCCCCCAACTCGCCAAAGTCGAAACGCCCCTACCTCCTGCGGGCGCTTTATGACTGGATCGTCGACAGCAACCTGACGCCATACGTCGTCGTCGCGGCGAATTCAGAGCAGGTTGTGGTGCCGGGAGAATTCGTGAGTGAGGGCAGGATCATATTGAACATTTCACCTCTGGCGGTACATAACCTGGCGCTCGGCAACGAGGTGCTCACCTTTGAGGGGCGGTTTTCGGGAAACCCTTTTGCGGTATCCGCACCCATTGCCAACATCCTGACAATTTATGCGAAGGAAACCGGCGAAGGCATGGTGTTCGAAATGGATTCCGGAGATGATTCCAAAGTCGAATCTGGAAACCGACCCGCACGACCAGGAGATCATCTGAAGGTCGTAAAATAGAACCCCGATCCTCTCACTTCGCTGTCAATCGAGGTATTCGAAAACCTTCACTATTTTTTGCACGCCGTAGACGGATCTGGCGATTGTGACCGTGTCGTCGGCTTGTTGACGTGGTAACAGGCCCAGGAGATAGACCACCCCGTTTTCCGTTACCACCTTCACCCGGTTGGCATTCACCCGCTTGTCCGCAAGCAGCTTGGTTTTGACCTTACCAGTGAGCCAACTGTCATTGGTGCGAGCCACGTATGAGATAGGGCCTCCAACCTCGATTTCATTGTGAATTTTCCTGATTTTATCAATTCCTTCCGCGACCTGGTACGCGTGGGTTTTCAGGTCCTCGGAAGCAACCTGGCCCGCCAGCAGCAGCACTCCGTTGTAGCTGACGGCAACGAGGTGAGCGCTATCGAATCCGGGATCACTTTTCTTGATTTCACGTTTGACCAGACTCTCGATGACCTGGTCGTCAATGATCGTTCCCGGCGTTCGAGCACGGGGGTCGCTGGAGAAAGTCGCGCAAGCGGTCAACGAGAGCCAGAACAGCACAACCAGCGGCCTGACTCCCTTGGTGGCTGCACTATGGAGGAGGGTACGGGTTTTGAAAAGCATCGCGAATCCACAGCAAACTTGGGTGGTAGTTTCGCCCGGAGACGGACACCACGTCAAATCTCGCACAGCGGTTGGATAAGCGGCGGTGTCGGGCAAGGAATGAACCGGCCGCGGTAGCCAGACGTCGCTGCTTTGCGTTTGTGATGGTTTCGAATCCTGTGCCGAAGTGATTGTTCGCGCGATAACGGACCTCGACGAACACGATGATATCGCCGTCGAGCATGACGAGATCGATCTCCCCGAATTTGCAGTGAAAATTTCGCTTCACAAATTTGAGCCCACGAGTTTCGAGATACCTTTGAGCCTCGGATTCGGCCCAGGCGCCAACCTCTGAGGTGGTCAACGAAGAGATCCTCAACCGGACCCCTGTTCCCCTTCGATCAGCAGCGGCAGCGCAACGAGTTTGCCGCGGATCACTACTCCCCAGGCTAGCTCCCGGCGAAATCGGTGCTGGTGATCGAGGGAAAGAATCCCGGTACTACCGAGCAGATGGGCAGATGAGTTTCGAGTGAAGGCGACAAGACGGTCGCTCACCCGGAACGCGTCTACCCCGAGCGCATATAAAGCGGCAAAAGGATTAATCGGTAACGTAAAAACCTCAGCCATCGCTTTGTATAAAGGATCATCGAAAAGTTGCCACGGCAACTCGATCACGCGAAAGCCGTCGAGGGGACCAAGTGTGTCGGACTGTTTACCACGCACGCTTTGGGAACTGGCATACACCGGCAGATCGTCAGCGAAGTGGAACTTCAGTGCCGGTACCAGAGCCGTTGCTTCCAGGTTGCTTACCAGGACGACAATGGCAGCCACGTCCTCCCGGGCGCGTGGCAGAAATTCGAGCTCCAGATCTAGCAGCTTACTCAGGGCAACATGGCGCTCGGAGCTAACATCCACATGCATCGCTCGACCTACAGCTTCGGTGATCGTCTTGATGTCTCTGAATGCCTGCACGGTCATGTGAAAGGGCCAGTGAGTCTCGAGACGTTCAACTGCCCGGAGCGACCAGTCCTCACCGTTGTGAAAGATGATCAATCGATCGACACCATCGGCCAGAAGACGATTCACCAGGGTATCCGCTTCGTCTTCGATGGCGAGACCCAGCTGCAGGAGGTTTTGCGCGGGCTCCTCGAGATCTTCCAGGTAGTTGAGTCCCAGTACCGGTAGTTCGGGATTGAGGTCGTTGAATTCCCTCAGCGAACGCTTGCTCAACGGTCCCACGACCAGATCCACGCCGTCAGCCAGAATCCGCTCGTAAACGATCGCCAGGGGTGAGGCAGTACTATCGTAGACGGAAATGCGAAAATCGGTAGTCTGCTTCGGCGTGGCGGAGGATGGCCCTTGCAGGTATGCGGAGATGAACCCATCGCGAACCGCGCGTCCAGCCCGGGCGAGGGGTCCGCTGAGCGGCAGTAACAGGGCTACATGTTCAGGTCGCCATTCCTGGTCGTTCTGGGGCAACAGCATTGTCGGGAGCAGATTGAAGGCCGGATGGCCGGGCCACCTGCTCCGCCAGCGCGCCAGCCTCATTCTCTGATCGGTGCTCGAAAAGCTCTCGAGCATGCTGGATTTCAATTCCCACCACCCCAGTCGTTTTCCGGTTTGCAGCTTCACCTGACGCCGTGCGGAAAGACCCGGCGCCTGACTCATATGTGACCAGATCAGG
The DNA here is from genome assembly GCA_027295975.1 of Gammaproteobacteria bacterium. GTDB lineage: Bacteria > Pseudomonadota > Gammaproteobacteria > Pseudomonadales > Azotimanducaceae > SMWK01. The sequence goes on along the minus strand of JAPUJX010000413.1, from coordinate 209 downwards.
TCGTGGACGACTTGCCGCTCCTCTTCGGGAGCTTGCACATCGATAAGTCGGTGAGCGGCGCAAATGAAGTTACCCTGCGCTGCACAGAGTTTTGCCATTGTCAGGAAAGGCCGGTAGTTACCCGTTGCATCTTCGAACGAACCCAGAGAGCCGGTGACATCGGCTAGAAGCTTCCCGGCCAGGGTCAACTCGCCGTGTTGAATGGCAAG
>JAPUJX010000412.1 GCA_027295975.1 Gammaproteobacteria bacterium | reverse complement strand
TTCCGGCAATGTTGCCGATCATGTCATTGTTCAGCACGGCATCGAGGTTCCAGCCCTGTTCGATGGCATACCGTACGACTATTTTCCCGCCGAACAGTCCCTGTTCCTCGCCGGCCAGCGCCGCGTATACGACACTGCCGGAAAACCGGTACTGACTGAGCACCCGGGCGGCTTCGATCACGCCGGCCATGCCCGAAGCATTGTCGTTGGCGCCCGGAGACAGGCCGCTGGCGTTCATCGGGTCCGAAACGCGTGAATCAATGTCGCCGCTCATCATCACCATGCGGTTCGGATCATGCATGCCGCGCTGAATGGCGATGACGCTGACGATTTCATGCGGGTCCGGAATACGGGTTTCGCCACTGACGGTATCGCCGATCATCATCAGCTCGAGACATCCGCCGCACCCGGCAGAAATGGCTTCAAACTGGTCGCGAATCCAGCGCCGTGCGGCCCCGATACCCCGCGTTTCAGATGTTGTTTCAGACAGCGAGTGCCGCGTTCCAAATCCCACCAGCTTTTCGATATCGGCCTTGATGCGTTCCGCCGAGGCCGCATCGGCGATGTCGTAAAGCCGAAGATCTTCGGCAGGCGGGACGGCGGCGAAAATACCGGTTGAAAATGCACAGGTGAAGAGGAGAGTAGTTATTCTGGCCATGGTGATGCTCAATTTGCGGCTTGGAGTATCCAATTATAACGGGCGTGGAAGGCTGAGCGGGTACCCGCAGGAGCGATAAAGCCTGTTGCATCGCTGCGTATCATTGATTTGCGTGTTTAGCGACACGCAACGCCATCGCGAAGGAGTTCGAATTCATGCAACAGGCCTGGCCCCGGTTGTGGGAGCGATGACCATATCGCTAATTCCTAATGCCTGCACGCATCAAAAAGAGCTTCGCGATGTGCTCATCGTTCCTACAGTTAAGTTCGCGATAGGGTCATCGCTCCCGCAAATGTATCAATGGCCGGCAGACCATGTATCATGCCCCAACGCAAATCCGAACCACGGGAATAAGCACTGCATGGCAGGACAAGTCATCAAGCCGTTCGGCCCGACCATCTACAAAGGCACCTTCTCCGAGCGCATGCGCCTGGAGGTGATAGAAAGATCACTGGCCTCCAGCGACGACGCCAGCCCAAACCTCGCCGGCAATCTCGCGCAAGAGAAATTTATCGAACTGTCCCAGGAAAGCGGCAATGAACTTACGTCGATCATCCAGGATTACCTGCAGCAGAGCCGCGAAATGGGCGCGTACAAGCCCAAGTCGGAACTGAAACGCATTTCATTCGAAAGACTCTGGGTCAATCACCAGAAGAAAGGTGAGTGGAACCCGCCGCACGCGCATTCGGGCGATTTCTCCATGGTGGGTTACTGCCAGGTTCCGGAGGAATTGAAAAACGAGTGGAAGTTCGAAAACCAGCAGGGTCAGGACCCGGTCGCCGGCAAGATCCAGTGGAACTACGGCCAGTTCGCAGATCACAACATGACGGTCTTCGGACCGGTTGATCCGGAGGAAGGCGTTATTTATATTTTCCCGGCGTGGCTGCTGCATTTCGTGTTTCCTTTCAACTCGGATGTCACGCGAATCAGCTTTTCGACCAACTGCAAACTGATCTACTGAACACCGGCGCGGTTCGCGCATGCGGGACTTTGGGCACAGGCTGCAACCGGCCCGGGTTTGCTATCATCCTTCGGTTAAAAGCAAGCTCTGATTAACCCATAGATGTGTAGACCCATGAATCAACCAGAGCTTTGTCCAACAAACATGACGGGAAGACCCATGAAAGAATTCATTCTCAAAAAAGCGCTATATGTATTGCTCGCGGCTTTGCTGTCCATACCCTTTGCCGCTGTTGCGGCGGATGAGGAAAATGGGAACGGCGATGAAGAAGGCAAGGACGAAGAGAAGGAGCCCAAAACGATTGCCGAGTTGACCGAAAACTCAGAACGCTTCGATGGGTACTTCACCCTGTTCCGGGACAAGAAATCCGGCGAAACCCATATGCTGATCAAGGCAGACCAGGTGGACAAGGAATTTATCTACTGGATGCAGGTGGCCAATGGCGTGGTCCAGGCCGGCTTCTTCAAGGGTGGCTATGGTCCCAGCTTCATGGTTTCTGTGCGCCGTCATTTTGACCGCATCGAGTTTGTTGCCGAGAATACCAACTTCTATTTCGACCCGGACAATGCCATTTCCAAAGCCGCCGAAGCCAACATTTCAGACGCCATCCTGGCGGTTGAAGAAATCGCCGCCGAGGACGAGGAGAGCGGCGACATACTGATCAAGGTGGACAAGCTGTTCAAATCTGAAGCGCTGGTCCAGATCACCCCCTCACCCGATCCGGACGGGGATCCCAAAAAAGATTTCTCACTCGGCAAGCTGGATAAAGACAAGACCAAGATCCTGAACCTGCGCAGTTATCCGAAGAACACCGACGTCGAGGTTGAATACGTATACAGCAACCCGCAACCGAAAGTGTTTGGCGGGCCGGATATTACCGATTCACGCAACGTGTCGCTGCGCGTAATGCACAGCTTTATCGAGGCTCCGGTTAACGATTACACACCGCGATTTGACGATGCGCGCCTGGGCTTTTTCGGTGTGCAGGTCACCGATCTGACCTCGACCGAAGCGGTGCCTTACCGCGACATGATCAATCGCTGGAACCTGGTGAAGAAAGACCCGGATGCAGCGCTTTCCGAGCCGGTTGAGCCGATCACCTGGTGGATTGAAAACACCACGCCGGTGGAATGGCGCGAGCTGATCAGGCACGCTGCGCTGGAGTGGAACAGCGCCTTTGAAAAGGCCGGCTTCAAAAACGCCATGGTGGTCAATATCCAGCCCGATGAGGCCGACTGGGACGCGGGCGACATCCGCTACAACGTATTGCGCTGGACCTCGTCGCCGAACCCGCCTTTTGGCGGCTACGGTCCCAGCTTCCCGGACCCGCGCACCGGACAGTTGCTCGGCGCCGATATCATGCTGGAGTTCTCTTTCATGAATCGCGTGATTCGCGCGCGGGAATTGATGCAGGATGACCCCGCATTGAAATTCTGGGGCGCTGACGCGCAAAGCAGTGGGGCCTTCTGCACGCTGGGCCACAGCTTGCAGATCAATTCCAGCTTTGCCCGCGTGGCTGCAGACGTTGCCGGTTATGGTGACGATGACGAGCTGAACCAACGGCTCACGCACGACACCATGCACTACCTGATCCTGCACGAACTCGGCCACACGCTGGGCATGAACCACAATATGAAGGCCACCAACCTGCTGTCACCGGAACAGGTTGTCGATGCCG
>JAPUJX010000411.1 GCA_027295975.1 Gammaproteobacteria bacterium | reverse complement strand
CCACGATCGCCGGCTTCTCAGACCCCTGCACCTCGAGGACAACCTCGTTCATCGTCTCGATCATCTCGCCTTTGATCTCCACCCGCTTCAGCGTGGATGTCGTGCGAATCATCGCCCCCACCGGCACGGGGCTGGGAAATCGGACCCGATCAAAACCGTAGTTGATGGTCAATTTCTGACCAGGCAGTTGTGGTATTCCGGCAGATCCGCCGCCCGGCAAGTGACTCATAATGGAAAGCGTCAACTGACCGTGGGCGATCGTGGTACCAAACGGTCCGGCTTTTGCACGTTCTTCGTCGATATGAATCCACTGATGATCCAGCGTGACATCCGCGAAATCGTTTATCCGCTCCTGAGTCAGCTCAAACCAGTCCGTTGCAGGTTTTTCTTCGCCTATACGCGCCGACACCGACTCGAAGGCATTTTTCAGATCCGACATTTTTATCCCCGATATGGTTGAGGCGGGATTATGCCAACCTTCCCCAACGCCGTGAAGCACCTCAAACCGTCACGGGCAGGGTGGGACGATGAACCGGAAAGTGGCCGTTGTCGGTCGCCATCCTGAGCAGCGCCGATTTGGATTCGTATTGCGCCAGCACCTCGAGTTGTATCCGGGTAACGTTCATCAGATCGAATTCTCCGGCGGCATTCCGCTCGAGGGCGTCGACCGGGGAGATCCAGATACTATCGACGGTTTCTTTGTCGTCATGTTGCCCGGTCTGCCCCGGTGGTGCTTCCGCGATGAAAAATCGCGTATCAAAGCGCCGCGGCCGGCCCAGCGGTGTGACAAAACGGTTGTAGAAATGAATTCGGTCCACGGCAAGCCGCAGATTTTCCTGCTCGCAGATTTTCCACAAGCTCAAGTGGCCCGCGTGTAGAGGCGAGCGATACCCTGCGTAACGTTGCCGGGTTTTCTCATCCGGAAAGGCGAGCAACTCATCGTCCTGAGAATAGGCCAACATCAACCCGGCTTCCTCAAAGCTCTCACGGATACCGGCAACCCAATAACCACGCCACTCGGACCCGAGCGCCTTCCGTTGCGCACCTTGACTCTCGCTCGGACCCACCCGCAGCGAATCGTATTTGTGCAGATGATCGTCGCCGTCAACACGCCCCCCGGGGAAAACATACATCCCCCCGGCAAAAGAGGCGCGGCTGGTTCGCCGCAACATGAAGATTTCGTAACCGGGCACGGCATCGCGAACCAGAATAACGGTCGCGGCGGGCCGTATGGGTTGGACGGCAGTCATGGGCGGCACCGGAAAACCAAGCGAGCATAAGCTACTCAGTTTTTACCTCCGGGGCTAGAGCCGGTATGGTGGCTTCTTTGCGGCAGCGGCCGAAACTCAAAGGGGGAGACATGAAGCTCAGCGTCGAATTTCCGAGCATTGCGTACCGTGAAGGGCCAGCGGCGGTTGCCCGACTCGCAAAAGCCATCGAAGACATCGGCTTCGACCAGTTGGACATGTTCGACCACGTGCTCATGGGGTACCCCACCGAAACCCGAGCCGCTCCGATCTACCCTCCACAGATGCCCATCATGGAAGCGTTGATGATGCTCGCTTACGCCGCGGCGGTAACCGAGCGTATCGGCCTCGGTACGGAAGTACTGGTGTTGCCGCAACGGCAACCGGTACTCGTCGCCAAACAGATCAGCACGCTGGACAGTTTATCCGGCGGACGGGTACGGCTTGGTGTGGGGGTCGGTTGGCAGGTAGCGGAATACGATGCCCTCGAAGAAGAGTTCAGCAACCGCGGCCGGCGCATGGACGAAGCGATTCACCTCATCCGCAGTTACTGGGGCGATGAGAAGATCGATTTCGCGGGCGAGTTCTACACCTCCACCGCCATGGCAATGGAACCCAAACCACCCCAGGGCGCCGCCCTCCCCATCTGGATCGGTGGGTTATACCCGCGCGCCCTCAAGCGGGTGGGTGAACTCGGCGACGGGTGGCTGGCAACGGCTTTCGTCAATCCCGACAAAGCCAGACAAGCCGTTGCCACTATTCACGAACACGCCGAAGCGGCCGGCCGCGATCCGGGCAAGATCGGTCTGCAGCAAATGTTGGATGTACCTCCCCGCGGAGATTCCGGTAAAGCGTTCTACGCGGACATCGACGCGGTGGTGGCTCGCGCGGAAGCGGTCACCGAAATGGGTTTCGGCTGGGGGGCGCTCAACGCAACAGCCATCTTCCAGGCCGGTGCTCGCAGTGTTGACGCGATGATCGACCGGTTGGGGCTTCTTCACGAGCGAATCCGGGCCGTGACCTCCTAGCCCGGAGCACATTTCCCGGCTTGCGCATATTAAGACCCCAAAACGAGGACGGTCAGGCCTCGAGCGATGTGTCCACAAGCCGCGTCCGCGCCAACCATGATCGATGTGTCAGAATTTTTTACAAGTAAATGGGGTATTTGGCTGAAAACGTCGAAATACTTTACACATTGAAAAACCGCCAGTCGTAACCACCTGAATTTGCAGAAGAAAAAAATCTGGTACGTTTTATGCTGCTATTTACACCGTTTTTCAAATTACCAGGATCTGATGATGAAGAAGGTGTTTACATTCCTATTTTTGCTCGTTCTGCTTCCATACGCATATGCAGCACCGGAGTTATGGAACGTTGATGAAGGTACTGCTTTCAATGATGGCACGACCCTTTCCGGATCATTCCGTTACGACTCCGATACAGACACATATTCCGACGTGAACCTCTCGACCGAACCCGGATGGATGGTCTCGTGCAGTGACGTTGGTAATCCAGACGACTTCGTGTGCGACGCATTTGATTTTGCGACGAACGTCGATGGATACCTGTTCGACAACGGGGTCACAGCTTCCGGGACCAACGCGAACGGCTCCGCTATTGCCGAACCAAACCTGTTCGGGTTTTCGTCTGCTGATGCGGCTGATGGGCTGATAGACAGGGCCTTGTTTCTGAACTTCCTTGGAGTAGAACTCGTTGGCGGCACTGTTCAAATGACCTTTACCGAGTGGTTCTGCGTCCAGGGTGATTGCGCGTTTTTTATCGAAAGTCAGGTGTTCAGGTTCGGCAACAGCGGTTCCGTCTCAGTGCCCGAGCCCGGTACGTTTGCACTACTGGGTGTCGGCTTGTT
>JAPUJX010000410.1 GCA_027295975.1 Gammaproteobacteria bacterium | reverse complement strand
ATTCCGAGTTACTCAAATCAGATCTCATGATTTTAGTTATCACTCCAGCTGTTTTACACAGCGAGGAAGTTAAAAGAGAGATTAAACTTGCTGAATCCGCAGTGTCCGCTTCCCAAGCACAAACAGACCTCACCCGGCAAGAACTCATCTTCAATGTCATCAGCAGTTACTACACCCACTTACGCCTCAATTCTGTAGTAGAGGCCGGCGAGGCTCTGGTCCGCTCAGTCGTTGAGTCGCGCCGTATCGCGAAAAAGCGGTTGGATACCGGCCGCGCCGCGCCACTGGACCTGCTGCGGCTGGACGCACGTCTGTCAACCGCGGAGAGCCAGCTGAGAGTAGCGCGTAACAATCTGGAACGCACGGTGGCAATATTGACTGCCTTGCTTGCGCTCCCGCCTGGCACGTCTCTGACGGTGGCCGGTGAGCTGACCGCGGTGGAAGATCTCTGGAATGCCGAATCTGCCCGGCGGACGGCACTGTTGAAGCGCCCCGATCTCACGGAGCTACGCCTTGAAATCGATGCTCAGCGAAACCGGGTGGGCATCGCCGATTCGAAAATGCTTCCAAGCGTAGATGCATCTGCGTATTACGGCGGTGTTGCTGGAAATGACGGTACTACCACGGATGACGCGAAGATCTTTATCTCCTTTCGCTATCCGTTGTATACCGGAGGCCGATTAGGGGCTGAAAAACGCCGAGAGCTTGCCAAGCTGCGGAAACTCGAGGCGCGGCTTGATGCCGCCGAGCGCAAAACGCTTGCGGAGGTCGACCAGTCCCTGGTCGAACTTTCATCTACCCGAACCCGGCTCGTGGCTGGGCTGCGCACGATCGCTCTGGCGGCTGAAGCGCTGCGCGTGGAACGCCGGAAATTCAGTGGGGGCCGTGGTACCAGTAACGACCTGCTATTCGCGGAAGAAGCGTTGTTCCGAGCCAAGAATGAAGTGGCGTCTATCAAGGCAGACAGCCAGATCGCCGAAGCGGCCCTGCGATTTGAAACGGGACAGTTGCAGGCACCGCTTGAATGAACGGCCGGGGCATACTCGGATTCAGAATCGATGAGGATAGGTTAAACCATCGTGGATGAGTTGCTGAGCTGGATTCAGACTGAAATTATACTGACGAGGGCTAGCGACAACACCTGGCTTGCGACCGGGGCCATTTTTCTTTTGGTGGGTGTTGTGGGCTGGAGTATCTGGCGGGGCAGCATCGGTACCCGGCGCCTTGTGGTCAACATACTGGTGATTGGATTTCTCGTCTGGTTTTCCTTCTGGTTTACCGAATGGGTTCGCCCTTCGCTGACCGCGGACGATCTGTTCACGTCGCCGGTACTGGGCCCGCAGCCGGTGACAGTCGCCTTCGTTACTCAGAAAAGCATCGAGAAGACGGCGACTTACACCGGGTCGGTTTATCCCTACGAGCGCGTGGTGGTAAATGCAAGGACCAACGGATTCGTTGAAAAGGTGCATGTTTATCCTGGTGACCGGGTTGTGGCAGGTCAGGAGCTGGCCATGCTCGAGACTACAGAGATGCAACCCCGCCTGGACCACGCCATGGCGGAGCTTGCCTATTTGCTGGCCGAGCTAAAGCGCGACCAGGAGCTGGCGAGCGACGGAGCAATTTCATCCTCCACATTAGGGCTTTCCGAAAGCAAGGCAAATGTGGCCCGCGCCAAGGTCAATTTGATCAAGACGGGGATCGGTTATGCCACTATCGCCGCCCGTTCCGGTGGCTGGGTGAGCGAGCGCTTCGTGGATCCCGGCCAGTATGTGCAGAAAGGCCAAAAGCTTGTTGCGTACGACAGATTGGAAAAGGTTCGCGTTCGATTTGACGTGTCCGAGAAGGATCTCGTATACATTCGCCGAGGCAGCGAACTTATTCTGGAGTTCCCGCAGATACCCAAGGAGCGATTCCAAGGAAGTGCGTGGGAGGACCGTTTACTCGAAAATTACAACAATCCCGCCCTTCGCGCCAAGGTCACGGCCGTATTTCCCAAGCTCCATGAACAAACGCGCCTGGGCGTTGTTGAAACGCTATTGCGAAATCCCAACCGGATTCTTCGCTCCAATACCTACGTTATAGGGCATCTGGTGACTGCACGCGTTGAGGAGGCGTGGGTGGTGCCCGAGAGGGCACTGACGCCCATGCCGGAAAACAAAACCGTCGTGTTTCTCGGTCCGGAATTTGCCGATCAAGGCGAAGTGGAGATGCGCGAGGTGGAAGTAGGGTTGCGCAACGGCAAAGACGCACAAATTACATCTGGGTTAGAAGAAAATGCTTTCGTCGTAATTTCTGGCAATCGCAACCTTACCGATGGTGAAACGGTAATGGTATTGAAACGCGAGGGATCCGCTTACTGACATGGCCACCAGCAAACAAGCACTGCCTCTTGGGAAACGCTGGAGCCTGCCGCGACTGGCACTTGACAATCCGCATCTAACTATCGTGTTGTCGGTACTCATGGTGGGACTTGGTGTGTACTCATTCCTCACCATTCCACAGCGGATGGTTCCCAAGATCCCGACGCCCAATATTGGCATCGTCACTAAGTTTCCAGGTATGGGGGCGGAGGAGATGGAGCGATATATCACCCGGCCCCTGGCCAAGCGGATCCAGATCGCCGGTGGTATTCAGTACACCCTGGGGGTTTCTCAGGAAGGCTATTCCAAGCTGGTTGTGTATTTTGATTACGACGCGGATCTGGACGCCAAGCGATCGGAGATTAAAAACTTGCTGGATGTCGTTCAGAACGAACTACCGCGGGCGGGCGCCAATACCACGGTACCGCGGGTCATCCACGTAGACCGACAAAATGTACCTCTGATCCAGTTCGCGGTGCGACGAGATGGAATTGACCGCGCACGGTTGAAGGAACTGCTCGACAACATCATTCTCACCCAGTTCCAGAAAATCCCGGGGGTGCTGGCCGCCTGGACCTTCGGTGGACCTCAGCGTCAGATACAGGTAGTTGCAGACCGGGACCGTCTCGCCGCCTATGGTCTATCCATACTGGATCTACGCAACGCACTGGACGCTTCCAACTTCGACCGCGGTGGTGGGCCATTGCTCGACGGGGACCAACAGATCGATGTGCGCGTGCCGAATGAATTTCGTGAGGCGACCCTGCTTGCGGAGTTGCCGAAACTACCCGTGGGCAACTTCGCCGGGCGGGTGATCTATCTGGAGGAGGTCGCCGAGGTGAAAGATGGCGTCGCCCAACTCTACGGTGATTTCATTTACAACGCGGAACCCGCCATCTGGCTGGGTATTCAGGCTGAACCACTTCGTGACTATCGGACCGTTGCAGGTGAGGCAAAGGAACTGGTGGCAATGCTGCAGCGTGAGTATCCCGGACTTACCTTTGATGTGGTCTTCGACAAGACGTTCTACATGGACCTCAACGACGACAATGCGTTGTTCGAGTTCTTCCTGGCGGTCGCCCTCGCGGGGCTCGTAATGCTCCTGTTCCTGGGTGAACTCAGCGCCACGCTCATTGCCGCGGCCATCCTGCCGTCTACCGTAGCCTTCGGATTCTTCGTCATTCATATGCTGGGATTCCAGAAAGACTTCGGCATCATGATGGGGCTGGTGTTCGTGGTGGGTAAACTCCTGGACGATTCCATCGTGGTTGTCGAGGTGGTGCGCCGGGAGATCGAACGCGGTGTGGCGCCACGCCTGGCGGCTGTCAGGGGCACCGAAAGCGTCCAAAACGCCATCGTCGCCGCTACCTTCACCTTCGTGGTGATGCTATTCCCCATGACACAGATGACGGGAGACATGGGTTCCGGTTTTCGCAGCATGACCATTCCGATGATCACTTCAGTGATCGCGTCACTGTTCATGGCGCTCACTCTGACACCACTGATGTGCGCCTATATGTTCAAACCCGTGACCGTCTCCGAAGAAACAGAGCAAGAACAGCTGATGCCCGCGGACGACCCGCCACCGGGCAGGATCGGCTGGTTGATCTACCACCTGTTTCTACGCCATTTTCACTGGGTCGAGAAGCGCTTTGCCAGGCTCATTGCAGTCGCGTTGGACTACAAGTGGGTGGTCATGGCATTTATGGTCGCCAGTCTACATGTGACCCTCACCCTGTTCGATCAGCTTGAACAGGAGCAGATGCCGCTCACCGATACATCACTCGCACTTGGCTACCTGCGCGCCGAACCAGGCACCAGCTTTGAGCGCATGCAGGAAATCGTACTCACTATCGAACGCATCGCGCTGCAGCAAAAAAATGTAAAGAATATATCGGCACTGACTGGACGCTCTCCGGGCTGGGGGCAGTATTTCACTGGCTATGGGGTGAACCGGGTAAACGAAGCGAAGGTGATTATGAACCTGACAATTGCCCGCCGGGAACGCGAGCAAACATTGTGGGAGATCATCGAGATCATCGAACGCCAGGCAAAGGCGACCATTCCCGAACTCAATACCCTCTTCTTCCAGCCCATCGCGCCCACCCCAGTCGCTGCGGCGAGAGCGCCGCAAGATCACGCGCAACCT
>JAPUJX010000041.1 GCA_027295975.1 Gammaproteobacteria bacterium | reverse complement strand
GTAAGTTCCCTGGCTGCGAGCAGACCTGCTTCGTCGACGCCCACCACATCCGTCACTGGGCCCACGGCGGCGAGACCAACCTTGAGAATCTTGTTCAATTATGCCGATTCCACCACGGTCAGCTTCATGAAGGGGGTTATGCGATCGAAGGCGCGGGTAAAAATGTGCGTTTCATGGATCCCCAGGGTGTCGAGATTCCCCCCGTGGACGACGATCTTTCCTGTGGGCCGTCGAGATTCTGCTCAAAAGCGCTTCCGCGGAAGCGCCTTTGACCGCCGATGGCCTGACCCCGGAGATGGACTGGCGGCCACCCGATTACGGTCACATCGCCTGGGTGCTGCATCAGTTTGCGTGAAGATTACGATGGATCCTCACTGAGACAGCCGAGCGGTCAGAACCCGGATGCGCCGTTTTCTTATCGAGGAAATCAGTGGCGCTGAGATAGTTAACAGAGTAATCACCATGATGGTAGCGGTTATGGGTCGCTCCCATAAAAACGCCAGTGACCCATCTGAAATCATCAAGGCTCTGCGTAGATTATCCTCCAGCATACCCCCGAGTATGAAGCCGAGTAACAATGGAGCCAATGGATAATCCAGGATACGGATTCCTACTGCTATTACCCCGATAACAACCATCATCACCAGGTCGAAGGTATTGAACGAAACCAGGTAGACGCCTATTAATGACAGGAACAAAATGATTGGTATCAGAAACTGTTTCGGTACATCCAGTAGTTTTGCGATGTACGGTATCAAAGGCAGGTTGAGAACCAGCAAGACAATATTACCCAGATACATGGATATGATGACCGACCAGAACACCTCCGGATAGTCTATATACAGTCGCGGACCAGGCTGCACACCGTAAGATAATAAAGCCCCCAACATAACCGCCGTAGTCGCAGAGCCCGGTATGCCCAAGGTAAGCAGCGGTACGAACGAACCGGTAGAGGCCGCATTGTTAGCAGTTTCCGGAGCTGCCAGACCTTTGAGACTACCCTTACCGTCTTTATCTCCGCTCGTGACAAACGAAAACTACCCATTGTTTTGAGAGATAGATCCTCTGACTTGGTCGAGACTTCTGTGGATTTCCCCCTTAATACCATCATGAGCGCCTCTGCAAGAGCAAAGGTAGCCATAGACAAGAGCAAGAAACTTATCCCGTCGTATAAATCGGGAACACCAAAAGTAAAACGTTGGATCCCGGTGGGGTCTTCTCCCATAGTTGCCAACATCAAGCCGAGTATCGCCATCAGGACAGCTTTTAACACTTGCCCCTTACCAGAGAAGGCTGCAATAGCGGTTAGTCCAAACAGCATCAGAGCGAAATAGTCTGCCGACTGAAAACTGAGGCTGACATTGGCCAGTATGGGCACGAACACCAACAACAACACTGCGCCGATCGTACCGCCGCTGAAAGATGAATAGGCGGCTAACCCCAAGGCTTTGCCTGCCTGCCCTTTTTTTGCCAGGGGATAACCATCGAAGGCTGTTGCAACGGCGCCGGAAACACCAGGCGCATTGATTAATATTGCCGATGTGGAGCCTCCGAAAATAGCGCCGTAATAAACGCCCGCCATTAGGATCAGACCTGACGCCGGATCAAAACCATAGGTAATGGGAATCATCAGCGCTATCGCTGAAACGGGACCCAGGCCAGGTAACATGCCGATGAAAGTGCCTGCAAAGCAGCCCGAACAGACCAGAAGTAAATTGATCGGTTGAAAGGCCGTTGACAGGCCTTGCAGTATTCCGTCGTACACTATGCTAGCCCGCCACTAACCTGTACAAATCACCTGCATCCAGATAGATGTCAAACAACTGCGTCAGTGTGGCCCACTTAAATCTTTGTAGGACTGAGGGAATATACCTTTTAGCGATCTTAGAACAATCGGCGAGGAAGTTAACATCAATGTGTTGGTTTGCCGTTCGGCAGTTTCAATCAAATGCGCAATCGCCTTGCTGCCATCACCGCTAGACATGTTCTCGTATGAGACACGATTAACCAGGCCGGACCTCAATAGCGCATCACCGACCGACCGCGCGGTGGTGTCCTGACCACCACCCGCATCATTCCCGATCAAGAAATGGATCCTTTCGATTGCCAGCGAATGTTGTGACATCGCCAACAGTGATAGAGCGAAAATCAACGTCCTGGTGACTGTTCCTTTCACTCAGCACTCCTTATTTTGTGCGAACCTGCTCAATCGTCCTGCGCCAACTTCTGCTCGACGCTTGCGATCTTTTCGGCCATGGTCTGCACGCGATCGGTTCGAGTGCCCAATTTTATCGTCGTGCTGATCCGCGGCGCGCCCATGGCGTGAATCCGTTCGTGGCAGGTTTTGATCGCGTTGAAAACCGTATCCCAATCTCCTTCGATGTTGGTGCCATAGGCATGCATTTCGTGACTGAGCCCGTATGACTTCAGCACCTTCTGACATTCCGCAACTTCGCGGCTGACCGACGTTCCGACGCCCAGGGGGACGACGCAAAGATCTACGATGACGTTCATTGTTGCTCCTCAATTCTCAACCGGAAAACATCAGGAACCCGGGGTCTTCGCTATGTACCATGGGATGTTCGATATGCAAACAGAAAAAGGATCCTGCAATGTCCTCAGCCATCAATCGCCGCCGTTTTCTGGGCTCCACCGCCTTCGCTGGCCTCGCCGCGAGTACTGCCCAGGCCGCAACCATGAAACGTTCAGCCACGCGACCGGTGGTGATTTCCTCGGCTAATGGTCTGACGAGCACCAATGGTGGTGCAACTTCCTGCGTCGAACAGGCCTATCGGCTGATCACCGGGGGAGCCGACGTACTCGACGGGTTGATTGCCGGGGTAAATATCGTCGAACTCGATCCGGAGGACGCCAGTGTTGGTTTCGGCGGCCTGCCCGATGCCAACGGTGTCGTCACCCTCGATTCCTGCTGCATGCACGGGCCGAAAAAACGCGCCGGGGCGGTGGCCTGCCTCAAGGGCGTGCGTACCCCATCCCTGGTGGCCCAGGCGGTGGCGGACAATACCGATCACCATCTCCTCGTGGACGAAGGCGCGCAACAATTCGCTCGCAGTATGGGTTTTTCCATAGAAGACGATCTCAACACCGACCATTCCAGGGCTTTGTGGCTGGAATGGAAGCGGCGTACCGACCCCAGGCATTATCCCGACCCGGCCTCACGCGCCCAGGCAGGACAACGCGTCGGGCTCGAGATGGTCGCGGAAGGAAAAATTGATGCCAATCACTATTACGGCACCATCAACTGCAACGGGGTAAACGCCAACGGCGACGTTTGCGGGGTCACCACCACCAGTGGCCTGGCCTGGAAAATCCCGGGGCGCGTGGGGGACTCGCCGATTCTGGGCGCCGGGTTGTACGTTGACAACGACGTGGGTGCCGCCGGTTCCACCGGTCGCGGCGAAGCGAACATTTATAGCCTTGCGTCTTTTCTCGTTGTCGAGTTCCTCCGCCAGGGAATGAATCCACGCGATGCGGGTATGGCTGCACTCGAGCGAATCAGGTCCCATACCATCGAACCGCGGCTGTTGAAAGAAGACGGCAACCCCGCATTCAACGTCAACTTCTACGTTCTCACAAAAAACGGCGAACATGCGGGGGTGGCGTTTTACGCAGACGAAGAGTCGAAATACGCCGTATGTGACGAGCACGGTCCCCGTCACGAGCCCATGGAACCGCTGCTCCCGAGTTGAACTTCAAGCCATGCGCAAAGTCGTCAGCAGACGCTCACGTTCGCGTCCGGTTTCCTCAATGGCCTGCTGCTTCACGGGTCCGTAACCACGAATCCGGTCTGGCAGCGACGCAAGCTGGACGGCAATACTATGGTTTTTCGCGTCGAGTCGGCTTAGAAGTCCGTCGAGCATCTGCAGGTACTCCCGCACCAGCGCTCGTTCCGCCCTTCGCTCTGCCGTGTGGCCGAGGGGGTCCCACCAGCGGCCCCGCACGATCCTGGCTTTGGCAAGCAACTTCATGAGCGGCATCATCCATCCCCCAAGCCGGGTCTTCCGGGGTCGTCCATCAGCGTCCTTCGCCCGGGAAATGAGCGGCGGGGCCATGTGGAATGTGAGCCTGAAACCGGGCTCGAAGGTGTCTTCGAGCGCTCGAGCGAATCGCCCGTCGGTGAACAGTCTGGCCACTTCGTACTCATCCTTGTACGCCATGAGTTTGCACAGATTCCTCGCGACCGCTTCAGTAAATTTCGTTCCCCGATCGAGCACTGCTTCCGCCGCGCGCACCCGTTCGACCACACCCCGATAACTCTCGGCATATTCGGCATTCTGATAGTCGGTAAGATGAGCCACCCGATACGCTATCGTTTCTTCGAGGGTTCCAGTTCGTGGCTCGGCCTGTTCATACACGGGCAACGAATCCGCGGCAGCGAGACGGCCGAGAGCGAACGCTCGTTTGTTTTCCGCCACGGAAACGCCGTTCAACTCTATTGCCCTCGAGAGCGCGGCGAGGGTCAGCGGTATGAGACCCTGCTGCCAGGCAAACCCGAGAATCAGCACGTTGGCGTAGATGGAGTGACCCATGAAAAATTCGACGAGTTCGTTTGCGCTCAATGAGGTAACTCGACCCTCGCCAACCGACTGCTCCAGTCTTTCGATACGCTTTTCCAGGGCAATGTCGGCGTCTCGATCCTGCACCATGTCCCCGGTGGGAATCTCGGTCCGGTTGGCGATCACCCGGGTATGTCCCCTGCGCAAAACCTGTAGTGCCCGTACATCGGTGGCGACGACGACATCGCAGGCGATGAGTGCATCGGCCATCCCTTGATCGATACGCACCTGATTCAGGGATTTCGGAGTCTCCGACAACCGGACATAACTCAACACGGAACCACCCTTCTGGGCGAATCCCGTGAAGTCGAGTACCGAAGCGCCCTTCCCTTCCAGGTGTGCGGCCATCGTAACAAGCGCTCCAACGGTGGTCACCCCGGTTCCGCCGATACCTGCAATAAGCAGATCATAGGAACGGCCAACGGGGTCGAAGGTTGGTTCGCCAATGTTTTCGAGTCGCATGGAAAAATCGTCGATTGGCGAACCTTCGCGCCGCCGGAGTTCGGCCCCTTCAACCGTAACGAAACTCGGGCAGAATCCATCAATACAGGAAAAGTCCTTGTTACACGACGACTGATCGATTTTCCGTTTGCGTCCTAATTCGGTGTAGACCGGAAATATGGATAAGCAGTTGGATTGTGCGGAGCAATCACCGCAACCTTCGCAAACCGCCTGGTTGATGAATATGCGTTTCTTGAGATCCGCTACTTCGCCGCGTTTACGCCGGCGCCTGAGTTCCGTTGCACAGGCCTGATCGTAGATCAACACCGTGACCCCGGGAATGTCCCGCAACTCCCGCTGCACCGCGTCGAGATCTTCACGGCCGTGAAAGCTGGTCGCGCCCGGAAAGTCCTGGGGTTGGTATTTATCCGGATCGTCGCTCACCACGGCGATGCGCGCTACACCCTCGGCGCGAACCTGAAATGCGATGTCGGGGACCGTGAGCGATCCATCCACCGGCTGTCCTCCCGTCATCGCCACCGCATCGTTAAAAAGAATCTTGTAGGTAATGTTGGTACCGGCGGCCAGGGCCTGGCGGATCGCCATGGAACCCGAATGGAAGTAGGTGCCCTCACCAAGATTCTGAAAGATGTGTTTGTTACCCGTGAACCGCGATTTACCAACCCAGTTCACACCTTCGCCGCCCATCTGAATGAGCGACTCGGTTTCCCGGTTCATCCAGGTAGCCATGAAGTGACAGCCGATACCCGCCAGTGCCTTGCTGCCCCGGGGTACTTTCGTCGAACGGTTGTGGGGACAGCCAGAGCAGAAATATGGCTGGCGCTGAATCTGGTCCACCGCCGTGGTGTCGACAGCGCCGGCGGCAAGCCGATCAAGCTCCGCGGTGAAATGTACGTCGGGAAATTCCTGAGTGATCCTGGCGGCAACTATGGGAGCCAGCAAAGCGGGACTGAGTTCTCCCGTCCAGGGAACGAGGGGGTTGCCCGACTCATCATATTTACCCACCATTCGATACGGTTTGTCCCCCGGAAAATCGTAAAGCGACTCCTTCAATTCACTTTCGATGATGCCCCGCTTCTCCTCGATGACCAACACTTCCTTCTTCCCGCGCAGAAACGCTCGTGCGCCAGCCGTTTCCAGCGGCCACACCATACCGATCTTGTATATGTCGATGCCGAGCGTGCGAGCGCGCTGTTCGTCAACGCCAAGGAGCGCCAGCGCTTCCATGAGATCGAAGTGCCCCTTTCCGGTGGTGATAATTCCCAGGCGGGCACCTGGAACGTCGTAGATACGCCGGTCGATTCTGTTGAGACGGGCGAAGGAACGCACCGCATCGAGCTTTTCCACCAGACGTGCTTCCACCTGAGGACCCGGAAAATCCGGCCAGCGGTAATGCAGCCCGGCTTCCGGAACCGAAAAATCCATGGGAATCCGGAACTCCGGCAATTCGTCGAGGGTGACGGACACCGCACTTTCCACTGTTTCCGATATCGCTTTGAAACCGACCCAGACTCCGGCAAAACGAGACAGGGCAAACCCGAATAAGCCAAACTCGATATATTCCTGGACACTGGCCGGGTTGAGGGTGGGCATGAACCAGGCCATGAACGCGACATCAGACTGGTGTGACATACTCGACGATACGCAACCGTGATCGTCTCCGGCTATGACAAGCACCCCACCGTGAGGTGAGCTTCCATATGCATTACCGTGTTTCATGGCATCACCGGCACGATCCACACCCGGGCCTTTGCCATACCAGATTGAAAACACCCCATCAACGACGCTGTCGGGGTCACCTTCCACCTGCTGGGTGCCCATGATTGCGGTAGCCGCAAGCTCTTCGTTTACTGCCGGCATGAACTCGATCTGGTGCGCGTCGAGAAATTCCCGGGCCGCCCACAGCGCCTGATCGTAACCACCAAGGGGCGAGCCGCGGTAGCCGCTGATGAAGCCGGCCGTATTCAGCTTGTTTCTACGATCGAGCTGGCGTTGCAGCATGGGGAGGCGCACCAGTGCCTGGGTACCGGTCAGGAACACCCGGCCGCTGGTTCGTCGGTAGCGGTCGACTAATTGATAATCATCGAGCATCGGGGATCTTGGACGTTTAGGACACGCGGGCAACTGTGCGCGTTTGCTTTGGCTGCCTGTTACTGTATATTCATCCAGTAACCAGCCGACAGTGACCCAACAGTGGCCGATTCCTGGGAGCGCGTGGTTGCCCACGCGGACATGGACGCATTTTACGCATCCGTCGAACAACTGGACGATCCCAAGCTGCGAGGCCGTCCGGTGATCGTAGGTCCGCGCAGCAAACGCGGCGTAGTGCTCACCGCCAGCTACGAGGCCCGTCCGTTTGGCGTCGGCAGTGCCATGCCTATGGTCAACGCCCTGCGTCTTTGCCCCGACGCCGTTGTCGTGCCACCCCGCTTCGACCGGTATACGGAGTTCTCCGCCATTATCATGAAGGTCTTCGAAGACTTCTCCCCCCATGTGGAACCCTTGAGTCTCGACGAAGCATTTCTCGACATGACCGGATCCGAACACATATTCGGCCCGCCACGTCGCATGGGCGAACAAATCAAGTCGGCAATCAGGGAAGCCACGGGCGGGCTGACCGCGTCCGTTGGGTTGTCCCAGACCAAATACGTTTCCAAAGTTGCGAGCGGTTATCGGAAACCGGATGGTCTTACCATCGTCCCGATAGAGAACGCCATAAGCTGGTTGGCGCCTCTACCCGTCGCGCGACTCTGGGGTGCCGGTCCGAAAACCCAGGCACGGTTGCATGCGCTGGGTTACCAGACCATCGGAGATATTGCCCGGGCGCAACCCGAGAAGCTGCATGCCGCCCTGGGCAGCCTCGGCAACCACCTCTTCGAGCTTGCCAATGCCCGGGATCCTCGTCGCATCGAGGGACAGCGGGTGGCA
>JAPUJX010000409.1 GCA_027295975.1 Gammaproteobacteria bacterium | reverse complement strand
CCGGCGTCTCGATTTTCCGAGGTTCGCTTCTCCGCCTAACCGTCGCGATGAGGCGTCAGGAGGTTGCGGCGGAGGCCGTCCAACTGGGAGCCGGCGTCCCCCACTTCACCTCCGTCGACGAACACGGCCAGCCTTTCGACTCCAGTAGCCTTCACGGCCACATCCTGCTCATCAAGTTCTTCCGTGCGCACTGGTGACCATACTGTGTCGCCGAGTTGCGGCGATGGGAAGAGCTCCGGCCGGAGTTCGAGCAGAGGGAGGTACAGGTCGTCACGGTGAGCACGGACCACCCCCACGAGATCCGGGAGGGCCGAAGTGCCCATGGCCTGCAGGCGCTCATGCTGTCGGATCCGGATCTGGTAGTGACCGATGCCTTCGGGCTGATTAACCAGGGCTATCACTCCGCGCCGCCGGGCGATGACACCGAGGCGCTACCGGTACCGACCTCGCTGCTGGTCGACCGACAAGGCAAAGTGCTCTGGATGGACAAGTCGAAGAACTACCAACGCCGCTCCGGTCCGGAAGTCGTGCGGGCCGCATTGCGCGAGCATCTGGACTGAGAGCATCGGCGATGCTGGCCGTACTGGTCAACCATTACATGGCGAGCCGTGAGGAAATGAAACGTGGCTGCAACGACTGGTCATCGCGGAAAGAGACAGACGTGTGCCTCTTGGCCGTAAGATGGGTTCGGCCTGGGACATTGCCCATGCTGCATCATTATCTGGCATCTGACCGTGCGGGATTCATCAACGGCGTTGCACTACCCGTGGATGGCGGTGCAAGGGTAAGTTAGGGAACGGGTGTGGCATGGCGCCATGGCAACGGAAATTACTGTTCGCGAGTGGCTTGCTGATGTCGTTGGGGTTGGCGCCTCAAGTCGTGTCGGCCGCTGAAGTCGTGGTGACGCAAAGACCAAGTAATCTCGGGCGCACCGAAAACAAACACCCCAACAAATGCCTTCGACATTCCTCCGGGAACAATTTACCCGCCCAGTTCATCGTCAACTTCTGCGCGAAGGTGGTTTACCTGTCCGTGGTCGAATACGAAATCACAACGGGCGCCAAATACTGCGCCGTGTATGGTCTGCAGGGTGGCAAGTACGGGAAGAAGTACGGTCCCGGCGAGATGTATGTGCGCGCTTCGGTAAAAGCAAGTTACAACGTAGACCGGGCGTTGGATTATTGTAAATACAGCGGTTATGAGTTGACCGGTCAGGGAATCGGTGAGTTCGTCCACTTCGTGAGCAATTTCAAGAAACGCGATAAGAATTCGGACCCGGAGTAGAGGTGCTCATGAAATTGACCAGAGTTACGTGTGTCGACGACCGCGCTCAAACAAACCCGCCGCCTGGCGTTGGTATCGCTCTTCTGCTGGCGGCAACGGTGTCATTCGCCGCCGAAACGTCCTATTTCCCTACCGATAATTGGGAATCAGCGGAATCGTCGTGGAACCTCGACGCTCTGGACGCCGTTTTCGAATACGCTCGTACACAGAAATCCAGCGGCCTGGTCATCGTCCTGAACGGTCGCATGCTGGCCGAGCGTCACTGGCAGGTTGCGGGCAGCACGGCCTATTCCAACGGCCACGCGGGTTACACCCGAAGTGATGAGTCTCGGGAAGACGTCGCTTCTGTGCAAAAAAGTGTGTTGTCCTTTCTCGTCGGCGTTGCTTCTGGTAAAAATCTACTGGAGGTAAACGCACCCGTTTCTCGATATCTGCACGCAGGCTGGTCCGAAGCCAAACCTGAGCAGGAAACTGCCATCACGGTGCGTCATCTCCTGACGATGTCGAGTGGGTTGCAAACAAATCTCACTCCCGAAGCCGAAGCCGGTTCCCTGTGGCGCTACAACACCCGCGCATACAGCCGCCTGGTGAATGTGCTGGAAGCCGTGAGTGGCATGGACATCAACACGCTCACGATGCGCTGGCTCACCGAGCCGCTCGGAATGACCGACAGCGACTGGCGAGAACGCGACTGGCTAACACCCGACATCGACGCCAACCGTATCGGTTTCGTCACCAGCGCAGCCGATCTCGCTCGATTCGGCATCCTGATGCTGCATGAGGGCAACTGGCGCGGACGGTCACTCATCGACGACACAGCCTACCTGTACGACGCCACCCACCCCAGCCAGAAGTTGAACCCCGCTTATGGCTACCTCTGGTGGTTGAACGGTTATCCGATACGAACCAACCTGGAGGCGGCCGGCTACGCAAGCCTGGCACCCGCCGCTCCTGCGGATCTGTACGCCGCTCAGGGTGCGCTTGGTCGCAAGCTTTATGTGGTGCCAAGCCTCAATCTCGTCGTCGCTCGACTGGGAGACCAACCTGAAGCCGGGTTCAACAACGAGCTATGGCGCCTGCTGATGGCTGCAGCACCGGAAGCGGCCATCTGCGAGGCATGTAATGCAGAACTCGCCGGGCTCGATACGCAGGCGATTTCGAGTCAGGGTCAGTACATCGCCTGGCGCGAGCATGTGATCGACGACCCAAGCCTGGGTGTTTCGGACTTGAGCGGCAGCGACGGCCTCGCCATGGCGGATCTGGACGGCGACGGTCATGAAGACATCGTTTCAGTGCATGAATCCGACACGGTGTACGACGGACGGCCTATCGGCCACGTACGAATCGCCTGGGGTAGCGGCAATCCTCTCGTGTGGCAGAACACCACCCTCGCTTCCGGGGTGGAGGCTGCTGCCGCGGAAGACGTGAGCATCGCGGACGTGAACGGTGACGGTTTCCCGGACGTGCTCGTCGCCTGCGAACTCGCTCATCTGATCTACTTTCAGAACCCCGGCAAGCGCGACGCGCGCTGGCAACGTGTTATTCCGGAGGTAAGCCGGAACCGGGGTTCCTACATCCGGGCTTTTTTTGCAGATTTTGACGGCGACGGCCACCCCGAGGTCGTGGCTGCCAACAAAGGTGAGCAGAACCCCGACGTTGCTGTTACTACGCAGAAGAACCACATTTCTCTGTATCTCATTCCTGAAGATCCCCTCGACGGCAACGCCTGGACTGAGAAGGTGCTGGGTAGGGTACGCATTCCAATCAATTCCGAGCCGGTTGATCTCGACGGTGACGGAGACCTGGACGTGGTTGCAGGTTCTCGAGGTGAAGCGAGAATTCTCTGGTTCGAAAACCTCGGGGATTTGCGTTTTGCCGAACATGCCATCGTCATTCCCGATGCACCGGAAGGACTCGCCATCACCGGATTCAACATGGACTATGCCGACCTCAACGGCGACGGCCGTACCGATATCGTTACAACCGCATGGCCCGGATCCATCCTGCTCCTCACCCAGGGCGAAACGCCCGATGCGCCATGGGGTTATCGCCTGATCGGCGCAGCGGCTCCCGATCAACTGGTCAGCGTGCGGTTAGCCGACATCGACGGCGATGGGGATCTCGATGTATTCACCGGTGCCTACAGTAGGGGACCGCGCGATCAGGACGGACCGCTCATTACCGTCAACGACCCACTGGGACGGATTGCCTGGTTT
>JAPUJX010000408.1 GCA_027295975.1 Gammaproteobacteria bacterium | reverse complement strand
GTGGGGTGCACCAAGTACAAGCGGGTGATTATATGGGCACCGACTATGGCGAGGTTCAAGAAATTGACGAGGGATCGATCGAACTCATCGAGATTGTCCCGGATGGTACAGGGGGATGGGTGGAACGCGCCCGTACGGTTCCCCTGGGAGTTCGAAGTTAAAGGATGAATATCATGCTTGAGTTTTCAAAGCGGTGTTGCCATGGATTGTTGGCGTTTGCGATGTTGGCGCTGACCGGCACGGCGGTAGCGGCCACCATCCAATCCATTGAGTTTTCGTCACTTCCTGGCGACAAAACCGAAATTCGCCTGACCTTCGATGGCGTCCCACCGGAGCCGACGGGTTACACCATCGAACAGCCTGCGCGGATTGTGCTGGACATGCCCGGGGTGCTGAGCGGGCTCGATGAAAAGCACCACAACCTTGGAATAGGCAACGCGCGCAGGGTTTCCATAATCTCCACCAAAGATCGTACCCGCGCCATCGTCAATCTCACTCAATTGGTCAGTTATGAGACCGAGATACGCGGCAATACCCTCTATCTTCTCGTTGGGGCTGACAGTGCCTCGGGGATGCCTTCTCAGCGGGAAGTTGCCAGTACCGACGACGCGGGTACAATTCAACGTACGGTTGTGAATTCGGAAATTCTGGATGTAGATTTCCGCCGTGGTGAGAAAGGTGACGGTCGAATTATCCTTAAGTTGTCTAATCCAAAAGTGCCGGTAAACGTAGCTGGTGATGGTGACCGCATCAGGGTCGAGATACGTAACACCATCCTGCCGAAAAATCTGCAGCGTCGTCTCGATGTAAGCGACTTTGCCACCCCCGTACAAATCGTGGACGCCGTGCAGGAAGGATCAAACGTCGTATTGACCATTAGGGCAGTTGGCGATTTCGACTACCTGGCATACCAGGCCGATGATACGTTGACCGTTAACGTCAACCCGCTCACCGAGCAAGAGGTGGAACTGCGGCAGGATATGTTCAGGTTCACCGGTGAGTTGCTTTCGTTGAACTTTCAGGACATTGAAGTCCGCTCGGTTTTGCAGTTGATTGCGGATTTCACCGACCTCAACCTGGTAGCGAGCGATACGGTCACCGGTCGCATCACTTTGCGGTTGAAAAACGTTCCCTGGGATCAGGCGCTTGATCTCATTCTCAGAACCAAGGGTCTGGACAAGCGGCAGGATGGAAACGTATTGCTTGTCGCACCGGCTGCTGAAATTGCTGCGCGGGAAAAGCTGCAACTCGAGAATCAGAAGCAGATTGCGGAGCTGGCCCCCTTGCGCACCGAATTTATTCAGATTCGTTATGCCAGCGCCACGGAACTCTTCGAACTATTCAACAACGCCGGCAGCGAATCCGGTGATCAATCGATGCTTTCCAATCGTGGCAGCGTGATTGTCGACGAGCGAACCAATTCCATCATATTGACGGATACGGCCGCGAGGCTGGACGAGTTCCGGCGGGTGATCGCGCAATTGGATGTACCGGTCAGGCAGGTGCTCATCGAGGCACGCATCGTTACCGCCAACGCAAATTTCTCCCAGGAACTGGGCATCAGGTGGGGTGGAGGTGCGCTGAAAAGCGCCGGTATACCGGCGGTGTGGAAAGCCGGTGGATCCCTCAACACGTTGAACGAGCTGCAGGATATCATCCTCGATCCGCTGGGACAGGGTTCGATCAGCTCCCCCG
Source organism: Gammaproteobacteria bacterium (assembly GCA_027295975.1). GTDB lineage: Bacteria > Pseudomonadota > Gammaproteobacteria > Pseudomonadales > Azotimanducaceae > SMWK01. Next base: position 2,703 of record JAPUJX010000408.1, on the reverse strand, counting down.
GAGACCTGGTTGTGGACCTGGGTGTCACGGGCAGTGGCGCAAGCAGCTTCGGCATCGGTATTACCGGCGAGGGTTATCTGCTGGATCTCGAACTTTCGGCACTGACCTCGGAAGGCCATGCAGAGGTAGTGGCCCGGCCGAAAGTAATCACGGCGGACAAGTCCACCGCGATGATAGAGTCCGGAGTGGAAATTCCCTACCAGGAAGCGACGAGCAGCGGGGCCACCTCGACGTCCTTCAAAGACGCGGTGTTGTCCCTCGAAGTGACGCCGCAGATTACCCCGGATGATCGCATCATCATGGAGTTGAACGTCAAACAGGATACGGTTGGGGTGATATTCAACGGTGTTCCGTCCATCAACACCAACGAGATCCAGACGGAAGTGCTGGTAGACAACGGTCAGACGATAGTACTGGGCGGTGTTTTCCAGACCGATAAGAATATTTCAACCACCAAGACCCCATTCTTCGGCGATTTACCTTACATTGGCCGGCTGTTCCGCCGTACCGTGGAACGGGATGACAAGCAGGAGTTGTTGATCTTCATAACGCCGCGAATCATTCAGGATACACTCACCAATTAACCTTTAAGGGTTGGTAAAATAACGGCGCCGAAACGGCGCCGTTTTTATGACATCACAAAATATCTTCCTCGTAGGCCTGATGGCAGTTGGTAAGAGCACCGTCGGACGCTTGCTCGCGGAATCCATGCACAAGGAGTTTTACGACACCGATCATGTGATCGAAGAACGGGCGGGCGCGGACGTCGCCTGGATATTCGATGTCGAAGGAGAAAGTGGTTTCAGAGATCGAGAGCAGGAAGTCGTCGACGAACTGACCCGCAGCAATGGCATCGTACTGGCCACCGGCGGCGGTGTTGTGTTGCGTTTATGCAACCGCAATGTGCTTGCCGCCCGGGGTGTCGTCATTCATCTCGATAGTCCGCTGGAAAGGCTGGTTGAACGTACTCTGCGAGACAAGAAAAGACCCCTCCTGCGGAAAGGCGGGCAACAGGGGGAGCCACGGAACACATTGCGACGCTTACAGGAGGAGCGGGCACCGTTGTATGCGGAGATCAGCGATTATCGATTCATAACCGACCGTCAGGGACCCAGAGTGTTGGCCCAGGCGATCGAAGAACGGTTACGCGAGGACGGGATTGCGTGATGCACAGAGTTGATGTGCTGCTCGATGAACATGGTTACCCGATTCATATTGGTCCTGGAGCCATGTCCAACCAGCAACTTTTCGAGCCCCACCTGAGCGGGAGTCAGGTAGCCGTTATCAGCAACGAGACGGTTGCCCCGCTGTACCTCGATGAACTGCTGAAAGCGCTCGGTGAAACGGAAGTAGACGTTTTCACTCTTCCTGACGGAGAACGACACAAAACTCTCGAAAGCTACTCGGCCATCATGGATTTTCTGATGGCAAAGCGACACAACCGCTCTACCACACTTGTAGCGTTAGGCGGAGGAGTAGTCGGCGATATAACCGGATTTGTTGCCGCTACGTTCCAACGGGGCGTCGGTTTAATTCAAGTTCCAACCACCCTGTTGGCCCAGGTGGATTCGGCGGTCGGCGGGAAAACTGCGGTCAATCACCCCGGCGGCAAAAATATGATCGGTGCGTTTCACCAACCACGTTGCGTAATTGCCGACAGCGCCGTCTTCGCTACCCTGCCGGATCGCGAATACCGTGCCGGTCTGGCTGAAGTTCTCAAGTACGGGGTGATCGCCGACGCTGAGTTTTTCGCCTGGATGGAAGCTGCGGGTGATGGGTTGCTGAACAAAAATCCCGATACACTTGCGTGGGCGGTACGCCGGTCATGTGAGATCAAGGCGGGGGTGGTTGCGCAGGATGAACGGGAAACCGGATTGCGAGCCATCCTCAATTTTGGCCATACCTTCGGTCACGCGATCGAAACCCTGACGAATTATCGACGGTTTTTGCACGGCGAAGCGGTGGCGATAGGCATGGTGATGGCGGCGGATCTCTCGGCGCGCCAGGGTTGTCTACCGCTCGAGGACGCACAACGTATCAAGACGGTACTGCAATCGTTCGAGCTACCGGTGTGCCCACCGGCGGAACTTTCAGACGATGTTTTACATCGGGCAATGGGTATGGATAAAAAGGTCGTTGATGGTAGATTGCGCCTGGTTCTGGTTGAGGCAATCGGCCAGGTAGCCGTTAGCGAGGAGATAGACGCATCGGCACTGAACGCTACGCTGAATGCTGCGGATGCTTTGTGTGATGGCTGAGCAGGAACGCCGCTTTCTCGGGTTGACACACAATCCCTTTGATCAACAGAGCGACGACTTTTTTGAACTGGGTGAACGCAAAACCCACCTCGAGCAACTACAATATCTGAGTCAATGGTCGCGGCGCGCGTTGCTGGTAACGGGTCCGACGGGTGTTGGCAAAACTACCTTGTTCCGCAAACTTTCGGCTAGCTTGGAGCCGAAGGTGCAGTTGGCGAGAGTCAACGGCATGCTGGTGAACACCGGTCGCGAAGTGCTCATGACGATCGCCCGGAGTTATCAGCTCGACGCCCCCAATAACGCCGACTCGCAGCAATTAGGTGATCTGATTACAGGTTACGCCGAACGGCAGGAAAGCGTGGAGCGGATTTGCGTAGCGCTCGTTGACGATGCCGAGGTTCTTGACCCCCGGGCTTTCGATGATCTGCTGGAGTTGCTCGCTCGC
>JAPUJX010000407.1 GCA_027295975.1 Gammaproteobacteria bacterium | reverse complement strand
CCTTACCCTTACACGAGTTCCGATGAGCATTATCAAGCATGGTTCGCGGCTGCGAATGGCGGCACCACGCACACGCTTGAATTGCTGCCCGATTGGAATGGCAGATGGGGCGAAGATGAAGCTTGGCTCGGCGGCGGAAATCCAAATTAGGACTGCACCCATTTTTGTCTGCGGTTGACAGCGTCGACCTATATAATCAACAGATTTGGTGGTAAATTATTTATGCGGAAGTTCTAAGCAGTATTTGTCACTACCGAGGGAGAGGCAATGTCACACAGAAACTTGCTGAGAAGGACGTTTTTAGGCGCAGGAGTTATAACCGCCGCGATGAACATGTCGGCGCCGGGTTTTGCAGCAACACCGCCTGGTTGCTTTTTCGGTGTGTGGATGATCAACGAGCAACTGACGCAGCGTATCCGGCCGCAAAGGGGCCTGATGATGTTCCTCGCGCCGTGGGGTGACAACGGATGGGTGCGCGTCGGAGGCATCAACGGCATCGATGACCCAGGAATACAGCGTACTGAATATCATTTCGTGACCTGGGACGATAAAGTCTACCCTGTATTCGGCTCGGATCCCCGGCATACGAGATACAAGAAGATCGACGATTTCACCTTAGAGTCGTCGTCTATCAGAGAAAATCGGCCCGAACGGGCCGGTAATAGCTCCATTACCGAGTTTTCTGAGGACTGCACGCGCATAAATTGGATAAGCACGATCCTTGACGATAGAAATGACGACCCCAATAAAAAGGACATCCGCGTCTATGACAAGGTCGAGCCTTATGCGGCGGCTACGTCCGATATCTATTTTGGCGCTTGGAAGCTAAACCGGCAAGCATCGACATTGATGCGTTCTCCTATGGACGAAGAAACAGTTGTCTTCGTGCCGTGGGGTGACAACGGCTGGGCACATATTACGATCAGTGGCAGTTACCAGCCGGAGGACTTCAAGGGAGGATTAAAACCGACGCGGGCGGAGCGGCGGCCGGAGAGGAACATGTACTGGGCAACGTGGGACGGGACGCCTGCCTTCAATTCCGGATACGATCCTGCTCAGGTTACGGTACGGAAAATCGGCGACTACCGTTTTGTTACCGAGTTCATTAGGATCCACCAGCCTTGGCAGCAGGGCGAAACCGGTACCATCGTCTTCTCGAACGACGGCAAGCGCGTGACCGAGACGAGGAGCGGGATTGGCGTGGATGGTATAGAGTTTCACAACGATATCCGGGTATACGATAAGATTGTACCGGCTGAGTGGCCCGGCGAAATCCGCGCGCCGCAATAACACGCAGGGCGCGAACCTGTGATGCAATCTGGCAACACCCCAGATTAACGAACAGCGGACGCGATGAGTTCTTGCGCTTCCAATTGATCACACAGCTGCAGTTGCCATGGCCCACGTGCGACGGGCCTCGGTCCGAAAGAGGCGAAGAATAGATCGACGGATCAGGTGACGCTGGACGTTGAAGGCGTCGTAGACGGCGGTGTAGGTGGCGAGAAAACTCTGGGCTGAGCCCTGCGATTTGAATTTCTGCTGTTTGCGTTCCCGCCGTCGAATAGCCAGATCCGAGTTCTCAGCTCGATTATTGGCGTGCATGCCGCCCGGTCGGTGTCGATCTCTCAGACCAATGACTTCGGCAGCGGCTCGGTACGAGGCGAGTTTGTCCGTAGCGGTTGTTTCCGGGTGTACGCCCTGGTTCTTGAGCAGTTTTCTCAACAATTTGAGCGCAGCAGCCTTGTTGCGCCACTTCTGGACCAGCATGTCCAAGCCTCCGCCTTCATCATCGACTGCGCGCCAGAAGAACATGTGTTTGCAGCCGATTTTCACCACCATTTCGTCCAGAGACCAACAAGCTGTCTGCTTGGTTCTGGACTGTAGAATATTTTGGGCGAAAAGCCGGATGAACTTCCGTGTCCAACAGCGGATAGTCTCGTAGCTGACTTCGATCCCACGCTGGGCCATGAGGTCCTCTACGTCTCGCAGACTGTGTGAAACGGAAATTGAGCCAAACGGCATGGCAGATGACATCCGCCGGGTACCGATGACGTTTGAAAGAGATCGGCTGCATGCGCTTCCCCGGTCTGGAAAACCACGATGCACCAAATCGAAGAATGTTTCGTTCTTACCTGACAGTACCGTTTAAACTCCTAATTCAATAATCGAATCTACTGGCAACAGGGATGTCATAGAATTCTTGAGTAACTCCTGTTGCCGCATCCCGATTATTCTCGGCGCAAACAACTTCCTGGAGAGGACCGTTCTCCCGTTGATAGGTCACTCTCGCGGACCACGCCGTCGTGAATGTCTCTGGATCTTCGACCATGAAATCGACGTGTATGGACTGCCTATCGGGGGCTAGCGAGAAGCGTTCGACCACCCGCATCTTTTCGCTGTGTGGCGTGCCGTATTTGTCGGCAGGCGTTTCTGCCCTTTGCCCGATCGTATCAACAACTAAATTGTTGGCTCCTTCGTAGTGCCCGACGGATTCGCCGTACCAGATTGGCCTGGGGTTCGTTGAGTGGGGCTGGTTCAGATATACTCGTCGAACTTGGTGATCGCGTTGGTACAGGATCGTGATTACGTTCGGAGTTTGAAGAATTTGCACGGTCTCACCGAGGACGAGCGTCAGCAGCACGCCCGAGGGTCGGCAGAGCGACCATGGGGGCATTTTCAGTACACCGGCCCGGCCCAAATCCCCGAACTCCTTAACGGCGAGAGCCGCATGCGGCTTGAGAATGGGGTTTGTGTGGTCTCCAATGTCAAACTCGCCATCGTCAGCGTGGGCCATTACTGGACCTGGTCCATTCGGCGGGGGAAGAAAATTACGAGTGCTACCCGGATTCGGACGCACCCAGTAGCCAGAGAAATCCGGAGCGGGGCTCCCTGGCTCAACTCGGACCGCAGTCTGCGTCGCCGTCTGCGCAAGCGCGCTGGGAGACCATGCGAGCGTAGCGGCGCACACAGCTCCCGCGATGACGCCCCTAATACGTGGATGATTCGCTGCTACCCGGGCTGCGCTCTCCTTCAAAGTCACATCAAACATTGAAACTCTCCCGCGAGTACGGCCGATCTAAGAAAGAAACCGTGGGCGAATCAACCTCGTCAAGTCACGGCCGGGTCGTTCCAAACACGAGCGTGTTGTAGATCGCCCGTATGAAATCCTTGGCAACCTTATCATCTATGTTCCAGCGCTCCTAAAGATCAGAAAACAACTTCTCCGCTATCATCTCTTCGAGGAAAATCTCCATCTCCTCATGGACAATCGAGCCAGGCACCTTGGCGATGTTTGTATCGCCGCCAATCAGAACCTTGCCGCTCGCATCGATGTACATTCTGTAGAAGCGGATCATATTCTCGTAGCCGGCATTCTGCGCGCGGGCACTGCGCCGTCGTCCACGTCCGAGCGTGTGACCGAGACGAGGAGCGGGTTTACCGTGGATGGCAAAGAGTTTCACAACGATATCCGGGTATACGATAAGATCGTACCGGCTGACTGGCCCGGCGAAATCCGCGCGCCGCAATAACACGCAGGGCGCGAACCTATTACGTGCCCGCGTGTACCGCTGATTCGAATCTCGCGTAGCTATTGCACTTTGGCAAGGATGCGATGTGGGTGCGCCAGAATGCTCGACGGGACGATGGATGGGTGTATCCTTTACGAGAGACTGATGCGTGCGGATCGTGTTGTAGCAGCGGTCGTAGGCTGACGGCACGCGGCACAAATAGCGCCTCGTCGACCATGATCATATGGACGAGGCACTTTCGACGTGTCCTCACTGCCCATGCCGAGCACTAGAATTCCGTGCGCACGCATATCTCGGCATTGCCAACGATGCCCCTATTCACTAGCCAAGCGAAGCTCGTGGCAACATTGTAAGCAGATCATTCCGAGGCGGATCGCACCGTCGATACGCGCGGATATAGTTTTCCGAAGGGACAGCTGTCCTATCGACGAACTACGACAGGAACCTCCGTGCGATGACGAGTTGGTCGACTGAGACCGTCGCCCCCTTGGAACCCGCAAGGCGTGAAGGGGTAAAGATGTAAGAGGTTAGTTTGTTCTGGCGATGCGGAACCCGAGCCTGGCGGTCAGATATTCGGGGGCCCGCCAGTCGCGGTACGCCGCACGCAGACTCCTAGGCCCGTTGGTCCAGGAGCCGCCGCGGAACACCCGCTGTTCGCAATTCTCGACCGTCCAGGCGCCGCCGTCGCCAGGCGCGCCGTCGTAACTCTCGTTCCAGCAATCGCCCGTCCATTCCGACATGTTCCCCAGCATGTCATAAAGACCGAACGGATTGGGCGGGAAGGACCCCACTGGGGAGCTATACGAATAGCTGTCGCGGCAGGATTGGTTGACATCGGTATCGCCCGGATAGGCGTCGGTGTAATTGATCTCGCCCCCGCTGATGTAGCCGCATTGCTGGACCGGATCGTCGCTGCCGTAGCGCGCCGTCGAGGTCCCCGCCCGTGTCGCATACTCCCATTCCGCTTCGCTCAACAGCCGGTACGACTTGCCCGTCTCGGTGCTCAGCCATTGGGCATAGGCCTGCGCGTCATCCCAAGAGACGCACGCCACGGGATCGCGCTCTCCTTGCGCAAATCCTGGATTGCGCCAGTTCTGGCCGGCTGTCTCCACCCGTCTGCCGTCGGGATAGGCAATTGCATAACACGTGTCCGGGTCCGGCCGGTTCGTTTCCGACACAAAGCGTGCGTACTCCTCCCGCGTTACCTCGTACATTCCTACCGCAAAGTCGCGCGGGATCGTCACCCGGTGTCGCGGACCTTCCTCGATATCCCGGTACTCTTCCGACTCGGGCGAGCCCATGGTGAAACTGCCCGCAGGAACCACCACCATTTCCGGGCAGTCTGCGCAGTCTTTGAACGACATTCCCGCCGGAGGTAGCGTGCTCTGTACGACGGTCGGGCCGGGTATCGCGGCACCCCAGGCGGCGACCGGACCACCCGTAGCAAGGATCGCAGCGGCCACGGTCACCGCCACTGTCACGAATTCTTTCATTCCACATTCCACAGATGACCACCGATCAACGCCGACGCTAGTGTTGTGTTGGGGAACGCGCAAGCCAAAGGTGCCATCCTCTCGACTTTTCGGCTAGGTTGGGCTCATCACATATTGGATAATTTAATGTGGGACAGCCGATTTATTCTGCACGGATTCTGCACGGTCGGCGGGTGTGTGTGTCTAAAACCTCAGCCGGGTTTTTTCGTGGACGATTTTCCTGGTTTCATATTTTGATTTCCCGGTTATGAACTTGAAGTTTCCCTATTCCGGTGTGCAGGAAAATCGGTTCATCATGTCGAGGATCAGGAGCGCCGTCGTCCGGCCATCGAACGTCACCGGTGTCAGCTCCGGACAGTTTCTATCAAACCGCTTGGTCCAAAAAACTCAGGTTAGGTCGATGGTGTCTGAGGGGTTACTCCGCGGATCGGACGCTCGGCCATCGTCCTGATCTGAATACATGGCATCTCTCGCTGGGAGACGATAAGGGATAGTATGGATCTCAAGGACTGGCCTTAGGGTTTCGTTGAGGTGGCCAAGCCGCAAGAACAACCAAGGAGGAGACGTATGAGGATGGCACCTTTGGCTTGCGCGTTCCCCAACACAAC
>JAPUJX010000406.1 GCA_027295975.1 Gammaproteobacteria bacterium | reverse complement strand
GACGTCGACAAATCCCAGAGGCGAACCACCAGCGTCCATATAGGCAAAACCAAGATCGATGGTCAGACCACGACGTCGTTCCTCGGCCAGGCGGTCGGTGTCCGTTCCGGTGAGCGCCCGCACGAGGCTGGTTTTTCCGTGATCGACATGGCCTGCCAGGGTGACGATCATGGAGAATGCGCCAATGTTTTGAGCGTCGAACACAGGTCCTCGAGGCGGTCCGCGCCGCGCATGTCCAGATACAGCGCGTCCTGATGGATTCGGCCGATCACGGGGGTGGGCAAACGGCGCAATTGGGCGCTGAGCAGGCGAATGGGCTTTGAATCTTCATGGCTGATGCAAACGGCCCGACTGTCGATGGTTTGATCGGGCAGCGAACCGCTGCCGAGTTGGCAGCGGCTGGATACCATCCGAATTTCAAACTCCGGAAGCTGGGTGGTCATCAATGCCACTATTTCGGTGGCGCGACGTTCGAGTTCGGTGTCTGGCGTGGTGAGCGTTTTCAGCAGCGGCAGCCGTTCGGCTAACGTTTCGGGTTGTTCGTACAGCGCGAGGGTTCTATCGAGCAGGGCAAGGGTTACTTTATCCGGGCGCAACGCCCGCTTCAGTGGATTCTGTTTCAGCGCGGCCACGGTCTTCTCCCGTCCGACGATGAGCCCTGCCTGCACCGAGCCGAGCAGCTTGTCGCCGCTGAAGGTAACCAGGTCGGCACCCTGGGATAACACCTCCTGGACCGTAGGTTCGTGGGGTAGCCCCCAACGTTCGAGATCCACCAGGGTGCCGCTGCCGAGGTCGACACACAGCGGCAGGTTGTTGGCGTGGGCGAGATCGGCCAGTTCGCCGATGGCAACTTCGCTGGTAAACCCTGAAATGTGGTAGTTGCTGGGGTGTACTTTGAGCAAGAGCGGGGTTTGTTCGTCGATCGCCTGGGCGAAGTCCTTCAGGTGGGTGCGGTTGGTGGTGCCGATCTCGCGCAGGCTGCAGCCGGCTCGTTCCATCAGTTCCGGTAGTCGGAAGCTGCCACCTATTTCGATGAGCTCTCCGCGAGACACCGGTACGGAGCGACCGAGCGCCAGGGTGTTGAGCACCAGCAGGAGTGCGGCGGCATTGTTATTGACTATCGTGCAGGCTTCCGCGCCCGTCAGTAGCCGCAGTCGTTCTTCGACGACCGCGTCCCGGTCGCCGCGCGCGCCGGCCTGCAGGTCGTATTCCAGGTTCATGGGACGGGTGACCAGATCGGAAACTTCCCTGAACAGCGATTCGCTCAACAACGCGCGGCCGAGATTGGTGTGGATGATGGTGCCCGAAAGGTTGAATACCGTTCGATATTCGGTGTCGGTGAGCGTTTCGTGAACCACCCTTGCGTAGGCGACATCGTCGTCAGCCCAGGCCGGGAGTTTCCCGGAAGTTCGCCACTGAGACTGCAAGTCCCGCAAGGCGTTTTTAGTTCGTTCGGCGCCATGAGCATCGATCACCGGCGCCAGGTGTTTGGACCGCAGCAGTTTGTCGATGCTGGGTAGATCGCGAAATTCCACTAGTGCTCCAACGCCCCGGTGGCGCCATGAACGCTGACAAGCCAGGTGAACCCATCAATAACAGCTTGCCGGAACATTAGATCACTTCCAGCATATCGGCGTCGGGCAGGGCGGGCAGCGTTGTCGCCGGAGAAGCCTGGTACCAGTAAGCGACCGATGCGATATCGTCCTGCAGCGGCAGGTAGCGGCGGTCACTCCGCCAGCCGAGAGCCTGCATCGTTACCTTTAGACGCGATTGAAAACGAATGGGGTCGGCAATGTGCCAACGGTACATACCGAATCGTTGCTGGCTGCCAAAACGGCCGCTGGGTTTGATCACCTGGTGGAAACCCGCATACGGTGTGGAGAAGGTTTCGTAACCGTCGTCGCGGTTCTTCGACAGGAAACAATAGGATCCGCAGAAATAGTCCTCCGTTCCGGTGGCGCAGATGGTCGGAAACTCATCGTCGTCGTCGATGTAAAACTTTGCTTCTCCCTCTCCCCACCAGCCGCGGTTGTTCGACCCCCAGGCCATATAGGTCCCAACGTAATGACCCGACCCTTCGATCTCGGCCAGGGTATGAACGGATTTGTAAGGCAGGGGGTTCACCCGCCGAAAGTGCGCATGGAAGTAGCCCCGCTCGGGTTCGACCTCGGTCAGGGTGTAATTGATCTGATAATAGAGGGTCACGGTTTCCCGGCTGACATTCTCCAGAGTGATTCTGGCGCGTGTTTTGAATGGCATCTCCCAGTAACAGTTGAAGCCACTGGCGGGATTGACGCAGACGGCCAGGGAGTTCAGCGGGTCGTATTCACCCCAGCCCATGCCGAAAAAATCCCCCAGGGGCGTGGCTATGGAAGGGTCCGCGAAGCCGTCCCAGTAGGCGCGTAACAGTAAATGTCGCCAATGGCCGGTGGGAGTCATCCAGATCTGTTGAATGGCGCCACTCCCCTCGATTTCTGCAAGGGTCGCGGTCTCCCCGGGTTCGATGCGGATAGAGGGGGAGATCTTCCAGCCGAGGCCTAAGTCCCGTGCCGCTTCGGCGCCGGTGCCGTCTGTTGCGCGAGCACCCTGACCCGGCTGGCCGGACGGGTTCTCCGGGCTGATGGCGCGGGTT
>JAPUJX010000405.1 GCA_027295975.1 Gammaproteobacteria bacterium | reverse complement strand
AAATATTTGCTGGCATCACCAATCTTTCGGGCACGAGCTTCTATGACATAATCTGTCAATTTACTTGCATCGGGTACTTTCTCAACTGGGCCATTGTAGAAGATCCCAACGTCTGTTCCTGGAACTACTAACTCAAGTACGCCGTTTTTAACTTCTGCTTGTACGCCTTCGACGGTTATCCAGTCGTTGAGAGTTTCTCGTCCCATCGGTTCACCGTCATACGCGGGGTGATCGGCATCGCCAGGGTAGGTGCCAGACCAGTCGTATAATATAGCGTTTGCAGGCTGTGTGCTTATAAAGGCCGCTGCACACACAAGCGTGAGGATTAAATATAAACGGGCTTTCATTGCGTATTCCCTCCATTTAGCATTACGGTTATCGCCTGGAGATCCAGGCGCAATATGTGACCATAAAAAACTACGCGGTAATTGTAAGTAATAATCCCCTATTTGTCAAGGGTTTTTCGCAAAGATCGCTGGATTTTGCAGCGTTCTTGTGTAGGTGAATTTCAAAAAACGATGCGAAACCTCAAGCTCACCATCGAATACGACGGCACGAACTATCACGGCTGGCAGATTCAGCCGAGCGTAATCACGATCCAAGAAACCATCCAGGCTGCGCTCACAAAGCTCACTAAGACACCGACGCAAATTCTCGGGGCAGGGCGGACGGACGCCGGCGTTCACGCTGCCGGTCAGGTCGCCAATTTTCATACCCGTTCTCAGATGCCGGAGATCGCCTTTCAGAAAGGACTCAATGCCATTCTGCCACGGGACATCGTCATCACCGCGGCAAAGGAAGTGCCTTCCGATTTCCACGCCCGATTTAGCGCGACGAGCCGAACGTATCGCTACACGATTCTCAATCGGGAACACCCCTCCGCATTCCTCCGTAACCGTGCCTATTTCTTTCCCCATCCGATTGATGTGCGGGACGCCGACGCAATCTGCCGAGCATTAGTCGGTACGCGAGATTTCTCTTCGTTCCAGCGCACAGATAGTGATCGGATCAACCCCGTCTGTGAAGTTTACCGATCTCATTGCTGGCGGGAGGGCGATCTGATTTACTTTGAGATTGAGGCGGACGCATTTCTGCGAGGGATGGTCCGCACAATCGTCGGCTCTGTCCTGAAACTTCGTGACTGCGCGGATGCGGTTAATCAGCTTTACAAAATGCTCGAAGCGCGTAAGCGATCAGCGGCTGGGGCTTCCGTGCCGGCACGCGGTTTGTTTCTCATGCGCGTGAAATATGATAAGAGGGTTGTTCCGAAATAACCGAGGGGATGGGAGCAAGCCAATCCTTGAAAAGGTTTGAAACCGTTTCAAGGCTAGCCAACCTGTTTCGACTCAGAAACTTCTAGCGTGGGGTCCGAGGAGTGACTTGATTCCTTAAAAAGGAACAACTCTAATCGATAACACGAATCGCTGATAAATCGTCCCCGCGCAGAGTCTAGTGGCGTGCCCCTGGCGGTGCCAATCAGTTCTCCCAGTCTGGATGGAGTTCCGCCTTTACCCGTTCCATATCCAGGTCAACCCCAAGGCCAGGGCGATCCCAGAGCGTAAGTTGGTTTCCTTGCCACCGTAATGGTTCCTGAAGAAAGTGGTCATAGCCCGGCTTGCAGCTAACGGCGTGCTCCAGTCGATAGAAGTTCGGAACCGTCATTGACACATGAGCGCCTGCCAGGATTTGCCCCGGCCCTTGCGCATTATGTGGACTGATTGGAATGTAGTAGGCTTCGGCCATAGTGGCAATCTTCTTCAACTCCGAAATGCCGCCCGCCCAGACGACGTCGGGCATGATGTAGTCGGCGAGACGCCCCTCAAAAACCGGTACGAAATCGAAGCGAGTAAACAGACGCTCGCCAACGCAGATCGGTGCACGAACCTGCTCTCGAACGCTGCGCAACGCGCCAAAGCTTTCCGGGGGAACCGGCTCCTCGAACCACCCAATCTTTGACTCGTCGTACAAACGGTTTGCCAGACGTACGGCGGTCGGGACGTTGTAGTGCCCGTGTGCATCGACAAGGATCTCGACGTGCGAACTAACGGCTTCCCGCACGGCTGAGACGATGGCGCACCCCTGGTCCTCGCCGGCAGCCGAGATCTGTCCTTCGACGTACATGGTGTGGAACGGGCCCATTTCCTGAAACGGATCTAGTTTAAGCGCGTCGTGTCCCGCATCGACCGTAGTTCGCGCCGCGTTGGCGTACTGTTCGGGGGTCTGGCATCCACCGAACCAGCCATTGGCGTACACGCGGATACTGTCCCGGAACGTGCCGCCCAAGAGGTCGTAGATGGGCCTCCCCAACGCCTTGCCCTTGATGTCCCACAGCGCAATGTCGATGCCACTGAGAATGGTGCTCGGAAACCCGCGCGACCCCAGATAAGTATATCGCCTGTAGAGTTTGTGCCACAGCCGTTCAATGTCGGCGGGGTCTTCGCCAACGAGCGCTTCGCGCACCGCCTCCACGCCGCGGCCGGTCAGCAGGGACGTGTTCCGGGGGACGCTTGACGCTTCTCCCCAACCCTGTAGTCCGGCGTCCGTGTCGATGGTCAGAAGCGTCCACTGCCATTCGCTATGCACATCTGTCCCGGCACCGTAGTCGGGCATTACAACATAGGCATTCACATCAGTGATTTTCATGGATGTAGTCCTCCGCACAGATTGCTTCGTTAACGGTCAACTCCGATTTCAAAATGTCGGACAAGGGGCGCCAAATCTTGCCAGAAGGCTTCCGGGATTTCGACGTCGCCGGCACGGGCGTTTTCGACGGCTTCCTCCGGCGTGCGCGCGCCCGGGATCGTAGCAGCAACTTGGGGATGGCGGGTGCACCACTGAAGGGCAGCGGCGACCATCGGTATGTCGTAATCGCGGCAGAGCACCTGTATTTCGCTCACGTGGTTCAGGCAGACCGCGCTGAAGTTCCGTGCGAGATAATTGATGCCGGAAACCGGGCCGGTGGCCAGAAGCCCCCGCTCCAGCGGTGTGGCGATGACAAGCCCCATATTGTGCTTTTCCGCTGCGGGGAGGATGCGTTCGGCGGCGAGGTGATTCAGGAGGCTCCAGGCTTCCGGAACGACCACCGCGTCGAACTCGCCGGTTTCGATATAGCGGGCATTGGTTTCGGGTTCGTTGGCGGCTACACCGATGAACTGTACAATGCCATCGTCCTGGAGTTTCCGCAGGGCGCCCAGCGCGCCGGCTTTGCCCATCACCTGTTCCATAGGAAATCCCATCGGATCATGGATGTAGATGACTTCAAACTTGTCAAGGCCCAGGCGTTGTTGGCTGGCTTCCACGTGGCGCAGAATGGCGTCAAAGCCGTAATCCTGTCCTTCTGCGAGACGCCCGACCTTGGTGGTAACGGTACATTTGGCAGCCAGATCGGGGCGTTCCCGAAGGGCACGGCCGATAATTCTCTCACTTCGCGTGCCCCCGTAGAGAGCGGCCGTATCGATGAGCGTGCAACCTGCGTCTATGGCGGCATGGACAGTTTGAACACCGAGTTCATCATCCATATAGCTGGCATGGGGTTTGCCTGTACGACGATCTTGGGATTCATCCGGATATTCAACTGCGGCTTGATTGGGCGTGGGAATCCCGACAAATGCGGCTCCCAATCCCACGATGGAGACCCTCAACCCGGTACGTCCCAGGATTTTAGTTTTCATGATTTTCACTCCTCATTTACACAACGCTTCTCTTCTTAATTAATTTTCAAGATCAAAATTGTCATTCTAAGCAGCGCGAAGAATCTCACGCCGGTCTGCAATAGAGATCCTTCGCCCCACGGGATGCCCTCAGATGAAATACACGGCTGAGTAGCCCCTACTCTTGATTTGTGTATTCGGGGTGACGATGACGAATACCTTCCTCAAGAGTGGCACGAACCGCCTCACTGAGTTCTATCGCTAGTCGCGCTCGATCTGTCGGACGCATCTTACGAAAGATGGCAAATTGCACCCGCGCTGCTTCGAGCGTTGTATCACGAGGAATCGACCTGAATTTCATTGGACTTCTTTCATGTGGATCTGAAATTTAAGTCTGGAGGATAGGCTGTCGTGACTCTTGAAAAAGATGCTTGAAAATGGC
>JAPUJX010000404.1 GCA_027295975.1 Gammaproteobacteria bacterium | reverse complement strand
AAACGGTTTGCTGAACCCGGAGCGTTACCAGTTTCTGGCGATTTTTGGCGGCATATTCGTCTTCGTCTGGGTCCTTATCTGTACGTTTACCACAGCAGACCAGATCCCCTATCTGCATGAGACGCTGAAGAAAAACTTCCGCAGCTTCCTCAAAGACACGCGCGACAATCTAGGTGTCCTGCTGCGCAACCCATCCTATATTGCGGTCTGTGCCTGTTGGTTAGTGCTGGCGACCTCCGGCGGCGTCCTGGCAGTTGTCGCGACCTATACCTTGCTCTACGCATTCGAGTTGACGACGGAACAACTGGCATTTCGTGCGTTCGTCACACTACCAGGCGCTTTTGTCGGGATCTTGCTGTCGGCTTGGTTCGTGCGCCAGTTCGATAAAAAGTACACGGTTATTCTCACCTGCTTCATTACTTCTTTGCTTCTCGGGTTGCCATACACTCTGCGTCTCTTAGGGTGGATGCCTGAAAACGGCACTGATCTGCTGCTGGTGGTTATCTTCGGTATCTGGATCATGGGATATTTATTTCTGCCTGTAGTACCCATCGTGATCGATTCACAGTTGGTGGATATTGCGGACGAGCATGAGCTTGCTACCGGCGAGAGATCTGAGGGAATTATATTTTCCGTACGCACGATGTGTTTCAAAATGACAGCAAGTTTAGGCACAGCGCTCGCCGGTTTCGCTCTGGAGTTCATCGATTTCCCTGACAATGCTTCGGTTGAAACGCTCAAACCTGAAGTGATCGATGGCTTACTCTGGATGACGGGACCGCTCTACATTTTCATTGTCTACGCGGGCGTGGGATTCGCTTTTTTATATCGAATCGATCGTAAGCGTCATGCAGAAATCCTCCGGGAACTCGAAATTCGTCGAGCACGCTCAACTGAAGTAGAAGCGAACGTTGATCTAGCGGGAGGCCATGCCGAACGGTGAGTCTGGTGTCCTGTCCCAGAAATAACTTCACAAATTTGCTTGTCTTTTTCGCCGTTGACTGCGTTGCTCCTCCTCCCGTGGGGCCTACCACTGCTCGTCGTCGCGTCTTGCCAACAACGAAAAATCCTGCGCACCTTCATAAAGTTATTGCTGGGACAGGACACTAGCCCGACAGCTCAGCCAGTCAGACTGGCCGCCGCCGCCTGCTCTTCCGCCAGCCTCGCCACCACGATGGGTGAGGCGGTGGCTCGCGCCACATAGCCGGCCAGTTTCGGATGGCTCTCGGCGTTTGGCTCAAAATCGCCATAACCCGCCGAGACGAATGCCGAAGTAATCCCGATGTCCGCCACCGTGAGGTGATCTCCCAGAAAGAAGCCGTCATCCTGGACGACGGATTCGAGATAATCGAGTACCGGTGGCATGGTCTCGCTCAGGATGGTTGCAATGAGTGCTTCGTCGGGCTCACGTTTGAAGAATGCACGAGCCAGGAATCGCTCACGAAATAACCCAGCGCAGCACTCCATCAAACGCGTGTCCGCATATTCTTCGAGCCAGCAGGCGCGCGCCTGATCCTGCGGGTCCGCCGGATAGATCGGGTTCGCAGGATATTTTGCCTCGAGGTAACGCAGGATAATGCTGGAATCCGGAATGGTGAATCCGTCGTCTTCGAGCACCGGGACCTTGTGCAACGGCGAGATTGCGGAAAACTCATCCGATGTGTCGCCCGGAAACACATTGACCTGATCGTATGGCTGTTCCTTGTACGCCAGGGCAAACAGCACCTTGCGCACGAACGGTGAAAGTGAAACTCCGTGGACTTTTAGTTTGGCCATTTCATCCTTCCCTAGTTAGTTGTTGTCCAGCCCGGTTACCGCGGAACGCGGCAACTTCCAAGTAGAAACTTCAAAGAAGTTCTTAGCAGAAGGCCGCAAGTATCTCACAATCGCAACCGAGTGCGTCAGGGATGAAAGTCGGGTAGCGGGCCCAGATCATGCTCGGCAAATCGGCACAAACGAAATCCATGCAGGTCGACTTCCGGCGTCTCACCTTGCACCAGGCGTGCCGCGGCATGGCCACCCCCCGGACCCATGGCAAAGCCATGGCCGCTGAAGCCGGTGGCAATGACGAGACCGCCAATGCCTGTGCGGCTATCGAGCACCGGCGCCTGATCGGGTGTCATATCGATGTTGCCAGCCCAGATCCGTTCCACCGCGAGGTCGGCAAACTGTGGCAGCAACTCGTGAAATCCGGCTAGATTCGGCGCGGCCGCCGTAAGGTCAGCGGGCGGTTCGTTGGTCCGTAGTTGCGCCCAGGGTGCCGTGTGGGCGGCGGTGCCGGGGATGAGGCGCGCGATATCGCGCAGCAGCGGTTTGCCCAGGCGTATCTTCAAACGGGTTCGATAGTGCAACGCGGCAGGACCGAAGGTCTGCCAGTCGGTCAGCGCGTCGAGGTTGACGTCGAAGGTGGATTTGTTGCCCGCCGCCAGCACAAACCGTCCTTTGGTGTCCTGCCGGAACGCCACGGCTTTCGCCCAGCCGGTTGCCGCGGTGTAGGCAGGTGCCGGAGTGGTCCGTATGACCGTGGAACGAATGGCGTTTTGTGGCAGCTTGATACCCAGCGGTTGCAGGAGGCGCCTGCTCCAGGCGCCGCAGGCAACCACCACCTGCTGCGCATTGATGCTGCCCCATTCGGTGTCGATGCCGTGCACGATGTTGTCAGAACACGCAATGGCGTTGGTTGCACAGCCTTCCAGCACCAGCGCGCCTGCAGCCTCGGCAGCGTTCGCGAACGCCCGGGTGGCCAA
>JAPUJX010000403.1 GCA_027295975.1 Gammaproteobacteria bacterium | reverse complement strand
GCTGGGAACACCATGGGTCGCCCATCGGGTATGGGCAATTCCGATGGTACCGTGCACCGGGTTGGCGGCCAGATCGTCCACCAGCTGCTTGACTTTACCCACCTGGCGGCGGCACTCGATACGGTCCTTCCCGTTTATCAGTACCGCAAGTCCAGCCGAATCGTAACCTCGGTACTCGAGGCGTTTTAAGCCTTCCAGCAGGATGGGGGGGACGTTGCGGTCTGCAACCGCACCAACAATACCGCACATAGTGTTACCTCGATTGAACTGTTCCACTCAGGGCAGGAACCGGCTACTTCCCGGGCTTGCGTTTGTCCGGGCGAACCCATCCTTGAATATTCCGCTGCTTTCCACGGCCGACTGCGAGATCCCCCTTGCCGACCCGAAAGGTCACGGTCGAACCGGCGGCCACGAAGGAATCGGACTCGATCTCGAGGGGCGCAACCAACGTGCTGTTGGTACCAACGAACACGTTATTTCCGATCTCGGTGTGATGTTTGTCGATTCCATCATAATTGCAGGTAATGGTACCCGCGCCAACGTTGCAATCCTCCCCCAGGGTGGCATCACCGAGATAGGCAAGATGGCTGGCTTTGGTGCCCTTACCCAGAATCGCTTTTTTTGTCTCCACGAAGTTGCCGACCTTCACCCCTTCGCCAAGCTCGGTGCCCGGCCTGATCCGGGCAAACGGGCCAACCACGCAACGCGGAGCTATCCTGGCGCCTTCAATCACCGTATGAGGCTCGATCCGCACCCCAGCACCGATCTCAGCGTCCTTGATGACAACACCAGCGCCGATGGACACCCCGGCGCTCAACGTCACCCGGCCTTCGAAGACAACATTGATGTCGATGAAACAATCCGGCTCCGCGATGACTTCGCCACGAATATCAATTCGCGCCGGATCCGCAATAGTCACACCCCCACGCATCAGTCTCTCGGCCAACCGGCGCTGAAAACAACGTTCGAGTACCGCCAGCTGTATCCGATCGTTGACGCCTGTGACCTCCTCGGCAGATTCCGCCTCCAGCCCAACCACGGGTATATCCTCCTGAACCGCCAGGGCAATTACATCCGTCAGGTAATATTCGCCCTGGGCGTTGTGGGGTCGGATAGCGCCAAGCAGGGTTTTGAGAACGACGGCGTGCAACGCCATGATGCCGGAGTTTATCTCATGGATGGCTCGCTGTTCAGGGCTCGCGTCCCGATACTCGACGATCCCCGTTATGGCGCCTCCTTCGAGTCGCACTATTCGACCGAGGTCAGCCGGATCCGGCAAATCCGCAGTGACCAGGCCAAGACCGCCCTGCTCAGCCGCGGCAACGCAGGCGGCCAGTGTTTTCGCCGTTATGAGCGGAACATCGCCGTAAACGATCAACACCACCGCTTCATCGGCGATGTGTGGCAAAGCCTGCTGAACGGCGTGTCCCGTCCCCTTCTGTTCTTCCTGGTTTACCCAGTTGACACCGACTCCATCCCCGAGGGATTCGCGTACCGCGGCGCCCTGGGATCCGACGACCACGTGTACCTTGTCGGGCTCAAGCTCCCGGACGGTATCCAGCACATGAGCGAGCATCGGTCGGCCGGCCAGCGGATGGAGCACCTTGGCAAGCTGTGATTGCATCCGCGTGCCCTGACCTGCCGCCAGGACGATAACTTCCAGAACCTTCATAGTTTGCCGTTCTCGGGTCAGACCGTTGCTGAAATCCGTCGAAATTCGCCCGAATTATAGTGCTCTGACCATAAAAAAGGGGTGACTGCGTCACCCCTTTTTGTACCCACCGGATCGGTTAGCTGGTTGTTGTCCATCCAGAAAAGCTAATCAACGCCGCCGCTTTTTCAGTTCTTCCAGGGTACGTTGCTGGGCCATGGCATTTGCAAGTTGTGACGCGGCCAGGGAGAAATCGAAGTCCGCCGCTTGATCCTGCAGCGCTCGCTCCGCGGCTTCCTGTGCCTCGAGCGCAGCGGCTTCGTCCAGATCTTCGGCACGAGCGGCGGTGTCTGCCAGAATCGTGACAACGCCTGGTTGAACCTCCAGGAAACCGCCGGATGCAAAAAACACCTCTTCTTCGCCGTTTTCCATCGTCAGTCGTACCGGACCGGGTCGAAGACCGGTCAGCAGAGGCGCGTGGCCGGGCAGAATGCCAAGCTCCCCGATGGTACCCGTGGCACTGATCATGGTGATTCGGCCCGAGAAGATCTCCTTCTCAGCGCTAACGATGTCACAGTGGATGGTCATGGCCATGTCAGTTCCTCGACTGGTGTCTAGTAGTGTCCTGTCTGGTTAATTCGCACTAGCTTTCCAGGGTTTTCGCTTTCTCCACCGCATCTTCGATGGACCCAACCATGTAAAACGCCTGTTCCGGCAGATGGTCGTAATCACCGTCGAGGATGGCCTTGAAGCTGCGCACGGTGTCTTCCCTGGTCACGTACACACCCGACTGGCCGGTGAATGCCTCGGCAACGAACATGGCCTGAGAAAAGAACTGCTGAATTTTCCGCGCACGGTAAACGAGCCGTTTGTCTTCTTCGGAGAGTTCGTCCATTCCCAAAATGGCAATGATGTCCCGCAATTCCTGATAACGCTGCAGTGTCTGCTGCACCTCCCGGGCAACCTGATAATGCTCCTCCCCGATAACCAGCGGATCGAGTTGGCGACTGGTGGAGTCCAGCGGGTCTACCGCGGGGTAAATGCCAAGGTCGGTTATGGCCCGCGACAGGGTCACGGTAGAATCAAGATGCGCGAAGGTGGTAGCCGGGGACGGATCCGTGAGATCGTCGGCCGGTACATACACGGCCTGGACCGAGGTGATGGAACCGGTTTTGGTGGTAGTGATACGCTCCTGCAAAATCCCCATCTCGGCGGCGAGGGTCGGTTGATAACCCACCGCGGAGGGCATACGACCCAGCAGTGCCGATACTTCCGTACCAGCCAGTGTGTATCGATAGATGTTGTCTATGAACAGCAATACGTCGCGCCCCTCGTCACGGAACTGCTCTGCCAGCGTGAGCCCGGTAAGACCCACCCTGAGCCGGTTCCCCGGCGGCTCGTTCATTTGCCCGAACACCAGCGAAATTTTGTCGAGCACGCCGGACTCTTCCATCTCGTAATAGAAGTCGTTGCCTTCCCGGGTACGCTCGCCTACCCCGGCAAAAACCGATAACCCCGAATGTTCCGTGGCAATGTTGCGAATGAGTTCGAGCATGGTCACGGTTTTACCGACACCCGCGCCGCCGAAGAGACCCACTTTACCGCCCTTGGCGAACGGACAGATCAGGTCGATAACCTTGATGCCGGTTTCAAGAATCTCGTTGCCACCCTTCTGATCTTCATAAGACGGCGGCTTACGGTGAATGGGCAGGGACAGATTGGCGTTCACCGGTCCCTTCTCATCTATGGGCTCGCCGAGCACATTCATGATGCGACCCAGGGTTTCCACTCCCACTGGAACGGTGATCGGCCGCTCCGTGTTC
>JAPUJX010000402.1 GCA_027295975.1 Gammaproteobacteria bacterium | reverse complement strand
ACGTGACGTTTGTCGAACGTATCGTTGATCCCACCGCGCAGGAGGTTTCCATTTCGATAATCGACTTCGTTGGCGGAATCAAGCAGGGGCTGAAACAGGCGTTACTGAGAAAGGATCTTTTTCCCTTTCTCTTGATGGTGGCAGTCACGTTCTTTCTGCTGTCGCGAAAATCTGCTGACCGGGGGTGGCTTCCCAGACACTGGTTGGGGAACGAACGCATGTATTTACTGTATGCAGCCTGCCTAACGTACGTGCCGATTCATCTGATTTTGTTCCCAGATCCCTCCGACCGTTTTTTCTTGTTCGAGTACATGATCGCAGCGTGCCTGATGTTCTGGGCTTTATCATCTCGCAACACAACCGGGGATCCAAGCGACAATCGATCGTCGCGCAACCTGAAGTTCTAGACATTCAGGCGTCTTCGTATTCCTTGATGAGCCGTGGCGTTGATTCTCATGCAGACCGCCCCCGAAAGCATGAGTACTCCTTCAGCCCTTAATTTCAATTTTCGAGCGTGGCTTGGATTAATTTCCGCAGGATATATCTATCTCCCCAGCTTTGGCACTTGATACTGTATGTATATACAGTTTATAGTAATCGGCACTTGAAACTACTGAGCCAGTTGGATGAGCGTCTATTTGTCGGGTCATGGTAGTCCACAAAGGCCGGGGTGCCACCGAGAATACGGGCAGTCGCTTCATCGCCCGTATAAGCGTTCCTGAGGACGACGGTTGGAGTCTGGATCCCGAGCCGGTAATAAGTCCCAAGACAGAGTTATTTGCCGATCGTACGATAACCCTGATCACAAAAAACCGCTCCCCCGACGTGCCCTTTGATCAGTCGATCAACCCCTACAAGGGCTGTGAACACGGCTGTGTGTACTGTTTTGCTCGCCCGACCCACGCTTATCTGGATTTATCTCCCGGTCTCGATTTCGAAACCAAAATCTTCTTCAAAACCAGCGTGCGTGAAAGGTTGTGTGCCGAAATTGGAAAACGGAGCTACCAGCCTCGGACGATTGCGATGGGGACCAACACCGACCCCTATCAACCGGCTGAGAAAAAATTGGGAGTTACCCGGGAGGTACTGGAAACTCTGCTCGAGTATCGGCACCCGGTGAGCATCGTCACGAAAGGTCAACTCATCCTGAGGGATCTCGACCTGCTCGGCGAGTTGGCAGCCAAAGGTCTGGTTTCGGTGATGATCAGCCTGACCACGTTGAACAACGAGCTCAAAACTAAAATGGAACCCCGCACGGCGAGCCCGGCCGCGCGGCTCAGAGTCATTCAGCAACTCGATCGAGCCGGAGTGCCGGTGGGTGCTTTGCTGGCACCGGTGATACCGTTTGTGAATGACCATGAGATTGAAGCGCTGGTTGCCGCGGGGGCTGCTGCGGGAGTGCGTTCCATGCGTTACGTGCTGTTGCGACTGCCCTACGAAGTAAAAGATTTGTTCGAAAATTGGCTCGACGTTCATTACCCGCTCAAGGCGCAACGAGTCATGAATGCAATCAGATCAACCCGGCGCGGCAAAGCTTACGATTCCACCTGGGGTAAACGCATGCGTGGAGAGGGGCCCGTTGCGGAGCTCATCGGCCAGCGTTTCAGCAAAGCGCTGAAAGTCAACCAGTTACAAGATGGCGAAATGCCTGAACTCAGAACTGATCTGTTCCGATCACCGGGTCACCAGCAGATGACGCTATTCTGATAAGCTAACCCTCGACAATTCTCAAAAAAACAACCGGGGGGAGGTTCATGGACTTGCAGAGCTGGTCGTGGCTGTTTTTGAGTATCTACATCCTGGTGATGTTCACTTTTGGCATTATTGGCAGAAACAAGGTAAGCAACGCCGATGATTTCGCCACCGCCCGCAGCTCATACGGTCCGGTTTTTCTAGCCTTCGCTTTTGCAGCGACCACCGCAAGCGGGGCGACGTTTGTCGGCTTCCCGGGAATAACCTACGAGGCTGGGTTACCGGCGCTCTGGTCTGTGTTCCTGTATCCCGTGGGGATATACCTCGGTGTGCTGGTGTGCATGCGGGTGGTGAGTCAAGCCGGCCATGAGTTCGGTAGCCGCAGCATTCCCGAATATCTGGGCACACGTTACCAGTCGGATGTGATACGCATTCTCGTGTCGATCTTTTCCTTGCTGCTTTTTTTCTATCTCGCGGGGCAACTCGTGTCGGGTATTGTCATGTTCGAGATCATGTTGGGTGGCGATCCTGCCTGGGCACTCGGCATCACCGCGGTGGTGCTCATGGTTTACGTGGTGCTGGGAGGCGCTCACGCGGATATCCTCACCGATGGCGTCCAGGGTTTCATCATGGTTGCCATCGGGGTGATGCTCGTGGTTCTTTTCATGACCGGTTACGGGGTCGACGGTGGTTTCAAAGGGATGATCGCAAACCTGGAAGCTCAGGATGAAAATCTCGTGGGCTGGTTGAATCCGGATAACGTTCTCTACCATTCCTGGTGGTCGGTGACTGCGATTCTGCTCGCGCATATACCCCTCGGTATGTTGCCCCATATCGGCAACAAGCTCTGGGCGCTGAAGTCGCCGAAACAACGCCGTCGTTTCATCCAGCTTGCCTTTGGCTTCGGACTGACGCTGGGCATGCTCGGCCTTGGCGGTTTGTTGGCCCGCGCGATTCTTGGAGATACGCTTCTGCAGCCCGGTGAGTCGACCAACACGGCGTTGGCGATCTTGTTTGTCGAACTGTTTCCCAGCTGGTTGGCGGCGTTGCTCGGTGTCGGAATTTTAGCCGCGGTCATGTCGACGGCCGACGGTTTGGTCATTTCGTCCTCGCAGATTATCGCCAACGACCTGTATCGCTGCAGTTACGTGCCGCGGTTCGCCAGACATCTGAGCGAGGAGGTGGTTGATAAACGCGTTTTGATGATAAGCCGGGTGGGGACCGTCGTTGTGATGCTGATCTGCACGGCGATGGCCTGGGCGCTGGTGGACAAAAACGTCGCACTTATCGTCTGGATCGGTACAGGCGGGATGATGGCTGCCTTCGCGGGGCCGTTGGTGATTGGCGCGATATGGTCCGGGGTGACAAAATGGGGTGCGTTTTCTGGTTTGTTGGGCGGGGTTCTGGTGTTCTCTATCACCCACAGTGGCGTAGTCGATCCAGCCTGGTTTGCACCAGGTTGGCTGCAGGATGCCGCTGCCTGGTTGAAGGTTGAGGCTCCGAATCCGTGGTCCTGCGCCGCCATGGGTGAACTGGTGTCGATTTCGCTTACCTGGGGAGTATCCAAGCTGACCCAGCCGTTGCCTGACGAACACCTAACCCGTCTGTTTGGCCCGGTAGCGCAGGAATAACAGGCCGCCGAGAACCGCCCAGGTCAACAGCATCGCCCACTCGTAAGGCCAGATGAGTGCCGAGGGGCTCCAGGGCATATAGGCGGATAACAGCGCAATCGCCAGAACAACCGCGCTGATCCCGACGATACGCGGGTGACGAATGCGAAACGGTCGCACCATGTCGGGTTCCTTGCGGCGCAACACGAGAAACGCCAGCGGCACGAAGAAGTAGGCAACGACGACGGCAAAACTTCCGGCATCGATCAGCCAGACGAGTAGGGTACGTCCGAATAAAGGAGCCAGGCTGGATAACACCCCGATGGCGATGATGCCGACATAAGGAGTTCGATAGCGGGGATGTATCCGGGCGAACGGTTCGGGTACGAACCCGGCCTCGGCGAGTGCAAACAATACCCGACTGCCGCCGATAACGAACGCGTTCCAGCTTGTCACGATGCCGGCCACGCCGCCTAGAACCAGCAAGGTGCCGGCCACTGGCGACCCCCAAAGCGAGGTTGCAGCGTCTCCCGTTGCCATGGTGCTGGCGGCAAGCTCGGTTGAATTCAAACCAAACGCCACGGCGAAAGAAATACACCCATACCAGGCGACTGCCATGAATACCGAGATCATCAGCAACCGGCCGATCCGTGCCGGTTCCAGGTCGATTTCCTCTGCCGACTGCGGGATGACGTCGAAGCCCACGAGCATGGCGGGCACCATGATCAGGACACTCAGAATTCCAGTGACAGGACTCGCAATCCAGGGTACCGCGTTCCCTGCCTCGCCAAAGGCTATCGCGCCGGTGACAAGCAGAACACCCGAGAAGAAGATAAGCCCGATGGCTGCACTTTGCAGACGGACGGCGGTTTTGATCCCAAGTACGTTCACCCAGGTAACGATGATCGCGCTGACGGCGCCAATCAGCACAAATCCCAAATCGACATCCGCGTCGAGAATACTCCAGAGTGTTCCCAGGCGAATGGAGGGAACGAGGTATTCTATGGCGGTGGGCAGTGCAACCGCTTCGAACAGACACACGTTCACGTAGGCGAACAGTAGCGCCCAGGTGCAGACGAATGACCAGGTCGGACCGAGCGCGCGATGGGTGTAGACGTGTTCGCCACCGGCTTTTGGCATGGCGGAAACCAGTTCGCTGTAGGTCAGACCGATGAGCAGGATAGCAATGCCTCCGGCAGCAAAAGCGATCAACGTGCCGAGGGACCCAGCCGTTTGCACCCAGAACCCGGTCATCAACACCCAGCTCCAACCGATCATCGCCCCAAAGGCGAGGGTGATGACTTCGCGGCCCTTCAATACCCGGGCAAAACGGTGTGTTTTTTCGGAAACTTCCATGAGTATGGCGACCACGAGTTGCTGTTGTCAGAATGTCTCAAGCATACCGGAATCAAGTGAGGTAGTTGCGGCGTGGAGTTTCGTCATAGAAATAAAAGTTTTTCCATCGAATTGCCGGACGATGGCGCCTTGGAGTTATATGTTGACGGCTGTCTGCGTAAGAGTCGCGCTCGGGGTGAACGGGAGCCGCAATACGTGTGGACTAATATGGAGCTCGAGTGGGAAGAACATGTATACATCGAGGCCCGCTACTGGTCGAGTTCGGGACGGCTTGACGTTTCCGTCAATGGGAAGGCTCTGTTTACGTGCCCGCCTGATCGGGTACTAGTCCGTTTGCCAGGGCTCGACTAGAATTTTTGCGCGGTGTTCCGGAGAAGCTCGAAGCGCCTTATCGACGCAGTTTTTTGTGCTCGACGCTCGTCAGACCATCGGTTCGAAGACCAGCATCGCGACCCGCTTGTGCCGCCCAGTTGCAAATCGTCTGCGCAGTCGGTTCGTAATCACTCGACAATTCGTTCGGTGTACGATCTGGTCATTCACACCTTCGTTGTCGACCCCCCACACTAGCGACCAAGTTTGTGAATACCAAAGGCGCGCAACGCACCTGAGATGGCCACGAGAGTCGTTGCTACCACTAGACCAACCCAGGCTTGTGCCAGCGCATTCCAGAACCAATCCAGCACCGTGACGTGGCGGGCGTCGTCTGTGCCGTGGGCTCTAGTGTTCGAAAGTTTGAAATCGGCTCGGGATGCCATGCGTAAGCAACCCATGTTATGGGTACTGAGACATCTCTCCCTGAATGAGCAATCGCTGCTGTTCGATTGCCTCCAAGAGAAACTCGCGACAGACCCTTACTCTGGCTGTTGCTCGCAAATCGACATGGCTTAGGATCCACACGCCCCAGTCAGAGCGCTCGAACGAAACATCCAAGCGGCGGAGGCTGGCGTCTGAATCTCCGATAAAACAAGGTATTCTGGACAGCCCAAGGTGGTGTCTTGTCGCCACGGCCATCGTGGAGACATCGTCCAGTCTCAGAACAGTCCGCGCATCTGGAAAATTCTCCGTCACCCAAGGAGGATGATCGGTTTCGTCCTGCCACAGGATGACATTCACCGGATCGGAAAGCTTGCGCAAGGAACGCGTCGTTCCGTAAATGCCGTGTTGCAACCGCATCACTTCGCGACCGACCAGGTAGTCCGGTGGTTTAGCGGTCAGCCGCAGGGCGATGTCGGCTTCGCGCGCCGCGAAATCGACGAGCCCGGACGTCGTGATTAGCTGAAGGTCGATCTGCGGGTAGGCTTTAGAGAATTCCCTAAGCTTCGGCATGATTAGCCGATCCGCGACCTCGTGTGACGCCGTCAACTTCAACGGACCCGCGAGTTCGGCGTCCCGACCAAGAACCTCGCGGTCCACCGCCTGAGCATGCATTTCCATCGCGAGCGCGTGCTCAAACAAATTCTCCGCTGCTTGAGTCATCGCGTACCCACTAGACAAACGATCAAACAAACGAGTACCGAGTCGTTCTTCAAACGCTTGGACGCGCCGAGCCACGGTTGTGTGCTTGACCCCAAGAGCTTTGCCAGCCCCGCTGACCGAGCCTTCACGCGAGAGTGCAAGAAAAAACCGCAAATCGTCCCAATTCACCTATATCACCTCGGGGTCCGTTTTCGGTTCCGGGCGAAAGGTATGTGTGCATAAATGCATGGATATTGTGCATACATGACCATTTTCGCCCGCTTGTGCACAGTCTAACATTACCCCCGATGAGATTTACAGCGTGTTCGACAGCGGACCCCTTAATACAAACGTCAGGAGTGAGACCTATGAGTGCTGCAACTACCAACGTAAGCGAATATGACGCGATCGCCAAGG
>JAPUJX010000401.1 GCA_027295975.1 Gammaproteobacteria bacterium | reverse complement strand
ACTATCGATGAGAGTCGTTCTGCCGATGCTGTTTCGTCTCAACAGCGGGATGCATCACAACGTCTCTGCATTAGTGTGGTAGATCTTGTGTCGATCGAACGGCTATCCGGCAGAAGCGTACATCCGGCACCGCTACATTTGGTTTCTCAGTACGACTATTCAGGAACGAACCGTCTCGTTGCCTGAGCATCACAATCATATGGAGTTATTTCCATATCTGGCGAAAAAATCAACTCACTAGAGTAAGTCATGGGCGTTGCGATGTATTCAGGATCTTCGACCATGAAGTCGACAACTAACCGAGTACCATCCTGGGTCAGTTGATATCGCTCAACGACGTGTTTCCGGGCGCCCGAGGGGACGCCGACCTGGTACGGTGATCGATGGTCTGAGAAATTGCGGGTGTCCACAACCAGTACATCCCCCTCCCACCGACCGATCGAGTGGCCACCGAAGAAACGCTCACCGGGATCGGGATGAGTCTGGTCGTGCATGTATACTGTCCGCTCCTCGTCCGTAGACGCACTTCGAAGCAGAATGGTTTCCTCAGTTTCGTCGAACTGGATCTCAAGCGGAAAGAGAGCGCTCGAGACGATCATGGCCGGCGTTGGGCGTCCGATGCATGTTGAGTCAGGATTCTCATCGGAGAGTTCGTCGTACGCGATCTGAGCGGCCCTGCCTTTTTCGGTCAAGTCGAGGTGCGCGTTGAAGAAGCCATCGAAGCCGCCAACGTAGCTAAAGAGGTCGGAGGGATCTCCGATCCACTTACCTTCCAGCGTCGACGTCCGGGCGGTGACCAGCGGCGTAAATAACTGTGTTCCCGAGATAACTTCGCCTTCCTTCATTACGGATTCCATAATCCCGTAGCGACGCCCATCCTGAGCGGGATGGAGTCGAGCGGTGATACGATCCCCGACGGACAGCGAGTCGCGCGTCCAACCCGCACGTTGTGCAACGACGATCGAGCCGATTTGCAGGACCCACTCGATGACGTCGCCATGCTCGTCCATTGTCTCAGCGGCGAGATAGATGTGCGGGTTCCGCCAGGTGTATTCTGTGACCGTCCCTTCGAAGCTCACCACCGAGCTCATGTCTATTCCGGCCTCGCTGTGATGGCCTGACGCGGGCGAAACGAGAAGGAGCCCGGTGACTAACGCTCGCTTCATTGCCTGGAGACACGCCCAATCTGCTCACAGTGTGAGCGCAAGATTCGGACTCTGGATTTCTGCTCCTTAGCGGCCGCTTTCAGCATATAGGTGCAACCTCACTCCGGCGGGAAGTTTGCCGTATCCCTGAAGCTAGGCGTGTCGTTTAGAAACTCCACCTGTTCGGCGATATGACAGGCCATACACGTTCCTCTCTCTCTTAGAAAAACTTCTTGTATGTCCTCGGCATCTCCACCTTGAAGTGCTTCTTCTAGCTGCTTCCATGCATTATCCAGAAACATGGCTTCCGCATTCGGTGTGCGGCGAGGACGTTTCATCAGGGCAACATTGAAGACATCACGCAGTTTCACCCAGTGATGCAGCCCCAACTCCCAGTTCTCATCAATGATCGCTTGATAAACTTGCTGGTAACGATAGCCAACTTGCCACATCTGTTCGTAGGTGCCCCCGGCATAGATCTGGATGCGCCTAAATCGTTCTTGATCATCGGTGGCATTTAGTAGCCAATTGCGGTTCAGCGCGCCGGCCTGCCCCTCCTCCAGTCCTGGAACTCCTTTGGGATTACGCGGCTCATTACCGGTCGGAGCCGAGACCTGCGCCTGGAGGTTAATAGCGATAAGGTAGGCAGTTAGTGCCGTAAGATACTTCTTATAAGTCATAACCATGGTTCAGCGACTATCGACATTGCTTGCTTCAGGGCGATAACGCCTATTGCCCGTAATAACCGTCCGTTTCTGTAAACGCTGATCATAAGTGGAGGCAGATCGCCGTATCAGTAGTAAGCTCCCAGCGTTGTCATCTCGTTCATGTCCGGATATAACACCGACACTCTCGGATGACCCGGGTCCCGAGGACCGAACCAGATAGCGCCATCGCGGGTAATTTCCATTTTCGGGAACGAGCTCTTTCGAGGACTCGGGAAATAGGTGAAGTCCAAAGTTCGCGGATTGAATCTGACCATTCCCGTTAAGTCGTCGCCCATCCAGACGTTTCCGTCCGGGTCAATCTGAGTAGCGTACGGCGAGCCGAACCGTACCGGCATATCGAATATCTCCTGCTCGCCCGTGCGCGGGTCGAGTTTGCCGAGCTTTCCGTGGCTATGGACGCCGTACCAGATCGCACCGTCCTTATCTTCATCTAAGCGGCGCATGACGCAGCCGCCCTCCGTCGCTCTCCCGAGTGCATGATGCGCGGTAAACTCCTCCGTCACGGGATCAAACATGGTCAGTTCACACCGATGGTAAGTAACAAACCAGACCTTGTCTCTTCTATCCACGAGAATGCCATAACCATAGGATCCCTGACCTTGCGTGGGCGCTCTATAAAGGGTGATGTTCTCCGTTTCTCTGTCCCATTTACCGAGATGGTTACCCTGCATAATGCTGAACCATACGTTTTGATCGGAGTCCAGCGCCGGATCATGGACCAGTCCGCCCAGAATCAAGTTGTCGATATTCACGTTCCAGCGGCGCATAACGCCCGTGTTCGGATCCAGCCGCCCCATGAAGTTGCCAAATTCCTCCATCCACCAAACGTAGCCGTCTTCGTCGATGGTCATACCGTGCGGGTCGAGGTCGCGAGCATCCGGGAGCATATAGTCGACGACTTCGCCCGTGCGAGGATCAAGCTTGCCTAGTCGGTTGTGGGTACCGCGATCCGTAAACCAGACATATCCGTCGCGGTCAAAATGCGGATCCTGGACCTGCCGCACGGCGCCGTCCACGTCGACCTCTGGGTTGGGTTCCACGAGGTACTGGACGTACATCGCCTTGGCGAGCTCCTCTTCGTTGAGGGGAACGTCGGGCTGGGCTAACTCTTGTACGGCTCGTCTGCTGCTGTTCGGGCCGAAATTCTCGGTGAGGTAACCGAGAATGAGTTCACGGTCGCTCGCGCCCAGCGTGTTGCGTGCCGTGATCTCTATGTCTCCTACCGGATGCACAGAGATTGTGCTGGATGCAACCAGGCTCGGCATCCCCGGCACAACCGATCGATGTAACGTTGATCTGGGGCCGCCCACGTTCAGCAAGAGGTCAACGCCTAGCTGCCACTGTTCGCTGGTCCACTGTCTTGAGGGCAGGTAGTTCTCGCTGTGACAGAAGATGCAGTTCTTCTCGAGCGCGATCCGGCCCGGCCCCGGCGGATAAAGCGTATCGTACGGAACGAGAGCGGCGGCCCCGGCATCAGGCATTCCACCGGATACCTCACGCAAGGAGACGTCCACGGTTGCGTTCTGACCCTCGTTGACCACGACATTGTGGACGTCCGACACAAAACCACTCTTTTCGACCCTCACCTGGTAGTTACCTGGAAATAGGTTGATCGCCCTGTAGTCTCCACCGGCGGTATAGACCATATATTGAATCTGCTTGTCGGTATTCAGCGCGAAGACTTTTGCGGCGCGAAACTCACTCGGGCCCGTTACCGATCCAGAAAGAGAACCTAATCCGTCCAAGGATTGCGCTTCGACTAGATAGGGGAGCAGCGTGAGCGCCAGTAAGCTAGCCAAGCTCAAACTCCAACATTTTTTGATGCGTAATAGTTGCATTGTTGGATCTCCCTTGACTATCAGCGGTACAAGCCGCGAGCCTAAGACCGCCGATTCTCCGTTAATCGCCGTTTCCGGAAGCGTATTGCGTTACCACATACGACAAACCACGGCTGAGAAACCGCCAATGAACCGAGAAGTACCGCGAGACTATCCGTCAGATCACGCAGCTGGTGGTGAACTATCGTCGAGACCGTCCCCCCCGAGGCGGCGCCAGGACTCAGCGTAGCCTTCGAATATTCTTTGGTGGTACGCTATGTTTTCCGCGGGTCAAGCACTTGTGGCAGTGAAAACAGCCACACAACAGAACCTAGGGGGAACTATGGGCAAGACGGCCACCAAGACGCAGTCGATAGAGAGTGTGTATCGAAATAATGCGCACTCGTTAAGCCGCTTTCTGGCGCGTTTCCTTGATTCTAGCGTCGAAATTGAGGATGTGCTTCAGGAAACTTTCCTGAAGGCGTTGGAGGTGGAACGCGTTACTAAAATCGAGAGGCCGTTGCCGTTCCTGTTCAGGATCGCCAGGAATCTGGCGTTCAATGCGATCGGGCGGCGTCGCCGTCAACGCACCGATCTAGTGGCGGATTTCGACGAGATATCTGTCTTAATCGATCTTAGGCTGATATCGGAGTTAGATCCAGAATCTGGAGCCCTTGTCGAAGAGCGGCTTGCGTTCGCTAAAGAGATTATCGAGCGATTGACGCCTCGTGTTCAGGAGGTCTTCGTGTTGCGAAAAGTGTATGGGTTTACGCATAATGAAATTGCGGCGCAACTGAAGATCGCCGTTAGCACGGTAGAGAAGCATATCGCGCAGGGGGTATTACAGGTTAAGCGCCAAAGAGACCTGCACGAGCCAGATGCTGCCAGCCCCGTTACGGAACAGGAGTACCTTCGCAGTGGTCTGGGAGGCGAAGCTCAACGATGACTAGCGTTGTTGAATTCCCGGGTCGAGACGCTTTGGAACAGGAGGCGGCGGCCTGGATTGCGAAGCTCGATGCCGGCGCGCTTTCGCGTGAGGACTTACGGGCACTGCGGTCGTGGGCGCTCGAGAGCCCGCGTCATCGATCAGTCCTGGAAGAATTGGCCGTAGGCTGGGATATGCTCGACGTTCTGGTATTGACACGACCAGCCGAGCGTACTGTAACGAGATTCGGCAAGCGCTGGCAGTGGAGCGGTGCCGCGCTGGCGGCGGGCCTGGCCGGCATGGCGCTCGCGATTGGTTTGCTCCGGATGGATCCTGCCGAAGAGATCCGCGCAGTGAATACGACGGATTCTAGCTATTTCACCTCGATCGGCGAGCGGCGCACTGTCACGCTACCTGACGCCTCAATGATTCGAATCAATACGAACAGCCGCTTGCAGGTGGTTTATTCTGAGAGAAGACGCGATATTTTTCTCCATCAAGGCGAGGCGTTTTTCGAGGTTGAGAAGTCCGATCGGCCTTTTGTTGTAACGGCGGGCAACGGTCAGGTTACTGCAGTGAGCACGGCATTCGCTGTTCGTATATCTGACAACAACGAACTGGAAGTCGATGTTACTGAAGGAACGGTGATGGTCACCTCTGGCCATGACACCGCAGCTCTCGAGGTCCCGCCCGTTGATCGTCCTTCGCTCATGGTCTCCGCGGGCCAGGTCGCGCGGGTAGGTGAGACGATCGACCTCGTGCAGACAGTTGGGCCCGCAATCATCGAACGACAGTTGGCGTGGCGCGAGGGAATGCTTGTTTTTGATGGTGATTCGCTGGAGAGCGTCATAGCCGAGATCAGCCGGTATACGCCGGTGGAGATCGTAATTGCGGAACCGTCGCTAAGGAACCTCAAGATCGGCGGCTATTTTCGGACGGGGGACACGGAGCTACTTTTAGACACCCTATCCTCCAGCTTCGGTATCGAAGTGGAGCATATTCGGCCCGGACTGATTTACTTACGTCCGAGGCCGGACTGACATGCGATGTGTCGAGTAATCTAGGGTATTGCAGACTCTTTTTCCTATCGATGGGCGGTTTTTCCTCTGCCGTTTGTCATAGTCCACGTGTAGCTCGTTTGGCGAGAGTCAGACGCTCCCTGCGCGGGGGGCCGGTAAGGTTGTTTCGGCTCGGCGATACGTCGATCATTAGGGCGTTTTCAGTCGCCATTTTACTGGCGAGTCCGAGCGTTTCGGCACAGACCTATCAGTTCGATATCTCCACGCAGGTAGCCGACAAGGCTCTGACCCACCTGGCACAGCATGCCGGTGTTGCAGTCTTGTATCTATACGACGAGGTGCATAGCGTTACCACGAACGAAGTGGTAGGCACGTACACCGTCGAGGCGGCGCTGAACCGCATGTTGGCCGGTACTGTCCTCGAAGGTGAGGTGAATAACCAAGGCGTCTTGACTGCGAGATTGCGGCAGTCGCCGTTGCCTTTACCTGAAGAAGGGGAACCGAGCATGTCAACGAACGAAAAGAGAGGCTTTTGGAATCGAGTGACGGTGGCGCTGGGCCTGGTAGCTGTCACGACTGGGATACCGGTACAAGCCCAAGAGCGGAGCGCTTCCGCGCAGGCGCTGTTGGAGGAGATCGTAGTTACGGCTCGTCGGCGAGAGGAGAACCTGCTGACGCTGCCGCTGTCGATCCAGGCCTTCACTGCGGAGGCCATGGAGG
>JAPUJX010000400.1 GCA_027295975.1 Gammaproteobacteria bacterium | reverse complement strand
GGCCCAGCGGTTGAATCCGGATAGCTGGAACTACCACCGCCAGGACTGGTCGTTCACGCCCGAGGAAGCGGGTGCCAACTGGCAGAAGAAAGCTCAGGCACTCACCAAACCCTACTACGAACCCATTGAGGGTCTGGATACTCTGTAGCGGATTGAACTCACACGGGGTTGGCGTTCGTTCGAACGTAAGAACCTGACGGTTTGCTGAAGCTGTCTGGTCGATAGCACTTGTCTCCCTGCGGCTCAAAAAGGCGTTTCCAGGTATATTCGTCAAGAGTCCGTTGTGCTCCACCACCTGTTTGAGGATTTGAGATTGTTTTCGGTATCCCTGGCATGACTGAGTTGTTCAACCGGCTCAATCGCGTCATTCGTCCAGGTGGACGTGTGTTCTACGGTTGGTACATCGTTTCCGCGGCGAGCGGTGTCCAGTTGTTGGCGGGTGCTCTGTGGATGCAGTCTTATGGCGCCTACATGGTGTTCCTGCAGGACGACTTCGGTTGGAGCAAAGCGCTCGTAGCGGGCGCGTTTGCCCTTACCCGCATAGAGAGTGGAATCCTTGGACCGTTGCAGGGTTGGCTGGTGGACCGATTCGGCCCGCGCGTGATTCTGAGCATCGGCACGGTGTTGTTCGGAATCGGGTTCATGTTGTTCAGCCAGGTGGAATCTCTGTTCAGTTTCTACCTGACGTTCGTGCTGATCGCGCTCGGCTCGAGCCTCGGTGGATTCGCAACCCTGATGGTGTCACTCGTCAGTTGGTTCAACCGTCATCGCGCGAAGGCGGTTGCCTGTTCACAGATCGGTTTCTCTCTGGGCGGGCTGTCGGTACCACTTGTCATATTTGCCCTCGAAGCTTTTGGTTGGCGCGTCACCGCATTTTCATCCGGCGTGCTGGTGGTGTTGATCGGACTGCCGCTGGTGCAACTGGTGCGGCATCGCCCGGAACCGTATGGGGAGGTGCCGGATGGTATCGTCAGCACCCCTGTGTCTGCAGGCACGGCAGTCCCGTCGCTACGGGACTTCACGGCTCGCGAAGCCATGAGGACCCGGTCTTTCTGGCTCATTTCGGTAGGCCACTCCCTGGCGCTGCTTACCGTATCGTCCGTCATGGTGCATCTGGTGCCACACCTCACGGAGGGGCTCGACTACTCGCTGGCCGGAGCGGGCGGTATCGTGGCGCTTATGACGGCTTTTCAGATGATTGGCCAGATGTTGGGCGGGTTTCTCGGCGATCGGTTCGACAAACGATTGATCTGTGCGGTCTGCATGGTTGCCCATGCGGGTGGACTGCTGCTGGTGACGTTTGCCGTTACCCCGCTCATGGTATTGGGTTTTGCGTTGGTACATGGTCTGGGCTGGGGTGCCCGCGGGCCGCTGATGGTGGCATTACGCGCAGATTATTTCGGGCCTACTTCGTTTGGCACCATCATGGGATTCTCATCCCTCATCGTGATGCTGGGTATGTCGAGCGGACCTATTGTCGCTGGGGTAATGGCTGACATATCCGGCAACTACGAAAGCGGCTTCGCGTTGCTCGCCGGACTTTCCCTGCTGGGGTCCCTCTGTTTCCTGGCGGCGACACCCCCGAACCGGGTTTCTCGGGCATAATGTTTGCCGGGAGGCACCGAAGGCCGCAAAGTCGCGGAGCGAAGGGCCCCGGGGGAAAGAGAAAGCAGTAGGGGAGTGACCATGCCGGAGCGGGTCGGATGGCAGCGTCGTTATACGCTGGTGGGATTGTGTTTCTGCGCAACCTTCGTTTGTTACATCGATCGCGTCAATATCTCCGTGGCCATCATCCCGATGGCGGAAGAGTTCGGCTGGAACGTCGAAATGCAGGGCACGGTGTTGTCGTTTTTCTTCATCGGTTATCTGCTTACTCAGGTGATTGGGGGCTGGCTGGCAGACCGTTTCGGCGGCAAGGTGGTGTTGGCCGTGGGTTTGTTGCTCTGGTCGCTGTTTACGATTCTCACCCCGCCTGCCGCGGTGTGGGGTTTGGGCGCCCTGCTGGTTGTGCGCATCGCCATGGGTATGGGAGAGGCTGTCACCTTCCCGTCGATATATAGCCTCTACTCGCGCTGGATGCCGGTCCAGGAGCGCGCCCGGGCGATGGCATTCAACAACAGCGGCATACCCCTGGGCACGGTGTTTGCGTTGCTGGTCACTCCCATCATCGTCGCGAAATTTGGTTGGGAGTGGGCTTTTTACCTTTTTGGCGGCGTAGGTTTGCTCTGGTATCTGTTCTGGCAGGCTAAAACCACCTCAACGCCTCAACAACACGCCGCAATCAGTACCGGGGAACTCGAGTACATCGAAGCCAACGTCGTACGAAGCCCGGAAGGCCGGCCACATCCTCCCATACGCGAATTTTTAAAACATATGCCGGTGTGGGCCATCATCGTGGCGCATTTCTGTAACAACTGGTCTTTGTACGTGCTGCTGTCATGGTTGCCTACGTTCGTGAACAAAGGTCTGGGGGTGGATTTTGCCGCGGTTGGGCTGGTTACCATGATTCCCCACATCGCATCGTTTGTGTTTCTCAATGTTGCGGGCAACATCACCGATCGTTTGACCAGGTCCGGCATGGACCTTGGCAAGATCCGCAAACTCATGCAAACCATTGGATTCGGCGGGATATCCATTGCCCTCATGTTGGTTGGTGAGGTAGAAAGCGCGGCAATGGCCATTGGTATAATGGCCGTCGGAAATGCCGTTGGAGCGTTTGTTACGGGTGGTTTTGCTATCAACCACATGGATATCGCACCCCGATCGTCGGGCACGTTGATGGGTATCACCAATACCGCTGGAACCATTCCCGGCATTATCGGCGTGTACGTCAGCGGTCGAATTCTCGAAGCAACCGGTTCGTGGGCGTTGGTTTTCCAAGTAGCAGCCGGGGTGACACTTTTTGGGTTGGTGTTCTACCTGATGTTCTCGAGCAGCAAGCAGATCTTCGACTAACGTCAGGAACCGTAGGTTGCCAGATGAGACAATACGGCTGGCACCACGAGATCGGCGTGAGTTTCCATCAGCCAGTGTCCGGCATCGAGTTCGAGTTCTCTGAACGCTTCGGACAGGTATTGGCGCTGTCCGTCAACGGCCGCACGTCCCACAGCCGGATCCCGATTACCCCAGATGAACAGATAAGGCAGCTTGACGTTGAGATCGGGCCCGGGAGCGTCGAACCCGGCTGCCCGGTACCAATTGAGTGCACCCGTCAACGCGCCCGGTTCGCTGAAAACGCTTATGTATTCCTCTACCTGGGTCTCGCTATGTTCGGCGTAGATGGCGCTGCGCATCAACTCGAAGTCGTTGAAGGCGAAAAGTTGCTCGGGCAGCCAGGGCGTTCGGAACAAAAGCATGTACGAGCTGCGTTGTTGCTGATCGGGATCCTCCGCAATCGCCGCACCGAACGATGCGATGTGCGGAATTGACAGCGAGGTCCAGGTTTTGAGTCTTGCGGCATCGGTGAGCACGAGGTTCCAGCCAACGCCGAAACCCCAATCGTGGCCTACGAGGTGAAAGGTATCGAAGCCGACGACATCGGCAACGTCCAGCACGTCCTGGGCCAGTGCTTCAATGGCGTAGGCGTCCGTCTCCTCGGGTCTTGCACCTGGGCTGTAACCTCTTTGATCGAACGCAACAACCCGATAACCCGCGTCCGCCGCCGCATCGATTAGAGGAGTCCACATCGCCGAAGTTTCCGGAAAGCCGTGCAGGAGAATGACGTTACCCCGCTCGCCGCCGAACCCGGCAACACGCGCCCTGAAAATCCGTTTCCCGGTGCTGATCAGTACCAGGCCGTCGGATTGCTCGGCAAATGTGGGAAGCGCGGACGTCGCGGTATCATGCGCGAGAGTTCGGTCGAGAGACGTTGTGGCGCCCACCCACAGGACAAATGGCGCACCCACGACGAGAAAGGCGATTATGGCCAGAATTTTCCTGAGCAAAACGTTCCCCGATGTCGTCCAGCGCGGACTAACGTGTGATGGTACCAGCCTTGCAGCTTTCCAGCCTGTGAATCTTGAGGCACTCATCGGAGCAGAATCGAGCTCCCGCGTAGGGCAGGAACCATTCGTCGCAGCTTGGACACTCCTTGAACTCGCGCTTGGGGGGTTGTAACTCGCCGTTCTTGCGTTGCTCGAGCAGTGCGGCAATCTGGGCGTTCTGTTTCACCATCAAACGGAAGTCTCGATCGCTGATGTCGAGCAGGTCCAGCGCAAGGCTGACGCTCAGACGGGGAGAGCGCAGCAACAGGGAGATGGCGGATTCTTGGAGTTGCACGTGGTTTCCAGTCTCGCTTCCTGTGAAGATAATTTCCTAACCGATCAGGTTTCCACAATCAGTATCTGGGTTGTCTCGATGACGTCACAAATTTCACAACCCGTATGACCATAAATTTGCAGGTTGCTCAGAGCACTGACGTTATAGTGTGAACGCGCCAAATCCACAAGAGCGGAGCCACCCCATGGAGCAAGGAAAGCCGCGCCCAGAGTTGAAGTTGATCATTGATTGCGATCCCGGCCACGACGATGCCGTCGCCATTATCTTTGCCCACGTGCACGCTACCGTGCTGGGTATCACCACGGTTAGTGGAAATGCACCGCTCGAGAGCACCACGCGAAATGCTCTGGCGGTACTCGAATTGATCAACGCGGATACGCCGGTACACAGTGGGGCGGCGGC
>JAPUJX010000040.1 GCA_027295975.1 Gammaproteobacteria bacterium | reverse complement strand
ACGGCTGTACGGTGTTCAATTTCACCCGGAGGTGACCCACACGCGGCAGGGGGGTGACATCCTTCGCAGGTTTGCCAGGGCTATCTGTGGCTGCGAAGGGTTATGGACCCCGGCAAACATCGTCGAAGACGCGATAACTCATGTGCGTGAACTTGTCGGGGAAACGCACGTCATCCTGGGGCTGTCGGGGGGTGTTGATTCGAGCGTGGTGGCAGCACTTTTATCACGGGCAATCGGCGAGCAGCTCACTTGTGTATTTGTGGACAACGGATTACTTCGTAAGAACGAACGCACGGACGTGGAACGCACCTTCGCGCCGTCGAACGCTTTGCGCCTGAACCTGATCGCCGTGTCGGCGGAAGACGAATTTCTCGGCAAACTTGCGGGAACAAAGGAACCCGAAGCCAAACGAAAAATCATCGGTAATGCGTTTATCGATGTCTTCGAGCGAGAGGCGGCCAGAATTCCGAAGGTCGAATGGCTCGCACAGGGCACCATCTATCCAGACGTAATCGAATCGGCAGCAAGCAAATACGGTAAAGCCCATGTGATCAAGAGTCATCACAACGTTGGTGGGTTGCCGGAACGGATGCACTTGAAGCTCATCGAACCGTTGCGGGACTTGTTCAAAGATGAAGTGCGGGAAATCGGAATGCATCTCGGGTTACCGCGGGAACTGGTTTTCCGTCACCCGTTTCCCGGCCCCGGGCTTGGCGTTAGGGTGCTTGGGGAAGTAACAAAGGAACGCGTCGAGGTGTTGCGGGAAGCGGACGCCATTTTCCTCGAGGAACTCCGCAATGCCGATTATTACGACAAGGTCGGCCAGGCTTTTGCCGTGTTGCTTCCTGTCAAATCGGTCGGAGTGGTAGGCGACGCCCGCCGTTATGCGGATGTGATTGCACTGCGCGCCGTAGAAACCACGGATTATATGACGGCTCGTTGGGCACATCTGCCATATGAGTTGATCGGACTTATCTCCAACAGGATTATCAATGAGATACCCGGGGTGTCGCGGGTCGTTTATGACGTGTCGAGTAAACCGCCCGCGACTATCGAGTGGGAATGACCACCGTTCCCGCCGATGCTCTCGGCTCCGCGAAGGAGACTGATGACGGCCTCCTCGAGGTGCATGAGCAATGGATGCGCCAGGCCCTCGACCTCGCCGCCGAGGCGTACGACGCCGATGAGGTGCCGGTTGGCGCCGTGGTGGTTGCCGACTGCAAAATCATCGGAAGCGGTTTCAATCGACCCATCGGCGCTTGCGACCCCACGGCCCATGCGGAAATGGTTGCGATGAGGGAGGCGGCTGCAGGCCTTGGCAATTACCGGCTCACCGGCTCGACTCTCTACGTAACCGTCGAACCCTGTAACATGTGTGCGGGCGCGCTCATACATGCTCGCATCGAGTTGCTCGTGTTCGGTGCCCTGGAGCCGCGTTCGGGGGCTATTCGGAGCACAGCCCGGGTGCTCGAGAATTCGTCGCTGAATCATCACCCGCGGGTTGTGAGCGGGGTGTTGGCCGAAGAGAGTGCGGTACTGATACGACGTTTCTTCAAAACAAAGAGAGTTTGATGACCGAAATCCTGCAACTCGAGGGACCACCGGCGCTGTCCGCATTTCGCCTTGCCAAAATCCGTCAACTGTTGTCTTTCACCCCCGATCGTCTGTATGCGGAACACGTGCATATTCTTCATCTGACACAGCCCCTCGATGAGAGTGAGTTGGAGAGGGCTGAAGCATTGCTCGACTACGGACCGCGTACGGCCTTACCGCAGCCCGAGGGTGAGCTTCGAGCGACGGTTGTACCCCGCCAGGGAACCATCTCACCCTGGTCGAGCAAAGCGACGGATATCTTTCGGATTTGCGGGCTCACACCGGTACTTCGGGTCGAGCGAGGTGTGCGTTGGTATATGGATGTTGCGGTAGACGAACTCGAGATGGCGCCTCTGTACGACCGTATGACGGAGCGCCTGGTCTTCGACGAGCGCTTCGAATCTGTTTTTGCGCAACTCGCGCCGAAGCCGTTGTCGCGGATCGCGTTGATGAGTGAGGGGCGTCATTCCCTCGAGCGTGCGAATACCGAGCTTGGTCTGGCGCTTTCCAGCGATGAGATCGACTATCTTGCCGGAGCCTACGCGGAACTCCAACGTGACCCGACCGACGTGGAGCTAATGATGTTCGCCCAGGCGAACTCCGAACATTGCCGGCACAAAATTTTTAATGCCAGCTGGGAGATCGACGGGGAGCCCCAGCCGAACTCCCTGTTCGGGATGATTCGCAACACCTTCCGACATATCAACGGGGCGGGCATCCTGAGTGCATATGCGGACAACGCCGCCGTTATCGAAGGTCACTCGGCGGACAAGTTCAGCCTCGATCCGGTCACCCACGCCTACGGTTATCGAACCGAGGATATGGACATCCTCATGAAGGTAGAAACCCACAATCATCCGACGGCGATCGCCCCCTACCCGGGGGCGGCCACCGGTTCGGGTGGCGATATCCGCGATGAAGGCGCTGTCGGGCGTGGTTCCAAGCCAAAAGCCGGGCTTACCGGATTCACCACCAGCCACCTGAACTTGCCGGGTTTCGAGCAACCCTGGGAGCTGAACACCGGCAAACCCGAGCGGGTCGCCAGCGCGTTGGACATCATGCTGGAGGGTCCCATTGGTGCGGCGGGATTCAACAATGAATATGGACGTCCGGCGTTGTGCGGCTACTTTCGGACGTTTGAGGTACGCGACAACAACCGTGAAAAACGCGTGTTCGGGTACCACAAGCCGGTAATGATCGCCGGTGGTGTCGGCAGCATCCGCCGTGAGCATGTGCACGCGAAAGACTTTGCACCGGATACCCGGCTGATCGTGTTGGGTGGACCGGCCATGCTGATCGGTCTCGGCGGCGGGGCAGCATCGAGCATGGCATCGGGTGAAAGTTCCTCGGACCTCGATTTCGCTTCCGTACAGCGTGACAACGCGGAGATGGAGAGGCGCTGCCAGGAGGTGATTGATGCATGTTGCGCGCTGGGGGAGAAAAACCCCATTTTGCTCATTCACGATGTGGGTGCGGGTGGCCTGTCCAACGCGCTGCCGGAACTGGTTAGTGACGCCAACGTTGGAGGGCGATTCCAATTGCGATCGGTGCCCAATGCGGACCCGGGAATGACGCCGCTGGAGATATGGTGCAATGAGGCCCAGGAACGTTATGTCATGGGAGTGGCTGGTGCGCAGCTGGACCAGTTCGAAGCGATCTGTGCCAGAGAACGGTGTCCGTATGCGATCGTCGGGAAAGCGACCGACGCCCTTGATCTGATTGTCGAAGACCAGGAGTTTGAAGATGTACCGGTGGATCTGCCTTTGTCGGTGTTGTTCGGCAAGCCGCCAAAAATGGAGCGGAGTTTCAACCGCGAGGTATTGTCGAGCACACCCTTTCAGACCGACGGGCTCGACCTCGGCGAAGCCATAACGCGGGTGCTGCATTTTCCCGCCGTTGCCAGCAAGAATTTTCTGATCACCATCGGCGATCGCAGTATTACCGGCCTGGTTGCCCGGGAACAGATGGTGGGACCCTGGCAGGTACCGGTGGCGGACGTTGCGGTCACGTTTTCGGACTACCGGGGTTACCGCGGCGAAGCCTTCGCGATGGGTGAACGGTCTCCGGTGGCGGTGATCGATCCGACCGCCTCCGCGCGAATGGCGGTGGGCGAGGCGTTAACCAATTTATGTGCAGCGTCCGTCGTCGATCTGGGACGGGTTGTGCTTTCTGCGAATTGGATGGCGGCGGCGGGAGGGAACGTTGACGAGCAGGCTCTGTTCGATGCCGTTCGAACCGTTGGGATGGAACTGTGTCCGGCCCTCGGTATCGCCATACCCGTTGGAAAAGACAGTCTCTCCATGCGTACCCGCTGGGAGGGTAAGGAAACTTCCTCGCCGTTGACGCTCATTATCTCTGCGTTCGCCCCGGTGGATGACGTGCGCAGAACGCTGACGCCGGAGCTTCGTAGAGACATGGATAACACCAGACTATTACTGATTGACCTTGGTGACGGGAAGAATCGCCTGGGAGGAAGCGTACTGGCGCAATGTTACGG
>JAPUJX010000004.1 GCA_027295975.1 Gammaproteobacteria bacterium | reverse complement strand
TGCTCGCGGGGTGCTGCAGGGTCGACACCAAGCCGCTCGCCCACCCGCTCGCTCAACACGATGCCGGGGGCAATGGCGTTGGCGCGGATGTTGTCTCGCCAATAACGTCCGGCGATCGCCTGAGTGAGCGCGATGATGCCGCCTTTTGCGGCCGTGTATACGTGACCGGGGAACGCACCCTTCAACGCAACGACCGATGTGAAATTCACGATTGTGCCGCCTCCGGCCCGCTGAAGATGGGGAATGCCATAACGGCAGCAGAGGAAAGGGCCCTTCAGGTCGAGATCGATGGTGTGAGACCAGACCGACATGTCGACGTCGGTGACCGGCCCGTCGGTCGCCAGCGAGCCCCCGGCACAGTTGATGAGAAGATCTATCTTACCGAACCGCTCGGCCCCCTTTTCCAGGGCGGCTTCCACACTTGCCTCGTCGGTCACGTCTGTCGTCACTGCCAGGGCGTGGTTCGGAGTAGCCCCTTCAAGCTCCCGCAAGGTCCGTCCGCCCCGCTCGCTGTCAATCTCCGCGAGTACCACGTTTGCACCTTCCGCCGCGAAAATGATTGCGCAGGCACGGCCGATACCGGACCCTGCTCCGGTGATGAACGCGACCCTGTCCTTGAGCCTGCTCATAATCTCCCACGCCAATCACGAAAGGCAATACTAAAGGCAAAAAGGTAAAAACACCCCATGCAAGTGAATTGGACGCAAAAAACAAAAGCCCGATTCCCCGTTGAAAAAGCACCGGCCATCGCGGCTAACGGGATGGTCGTGAGCAACAATCCGCTGGGTTCGAGCGCGGGCGCCGAGCTGCTCGCGGCCGGGGGAAACGCCGTGGATGCAGCCGTCGCCTCCCTGTTCACCCTGACCGTGGTGGAACCGATGATGGTGGGCATATTCGGCGCCGGCATGTCGACCATTCGGCTGAGCGATGGCAGCCACCACTGCATCAACAACTACTCCAGAGCGCCTGCTGCAGCATCTCCGGACATGTTTCAACCGGTGTCGGATACCTGGCCCGACTACCAGGAGGTGGCCGGTCGCGACAACGATATCGGGGTTTTGTCGGTGGGCGTGCCCGGCAGCCTGAAAGGCTGGTGTGAGGCCCTCGAAAAATATGGTCGGTGTTCCCTCGAGGAAG
This sequence comes from Gammaproteobacteria bacterium, assembly GCA_027295975.1. Lineage (GTDB taxonomy): Bacteria > Pseudomonadota > Gammaproteobacteria > Pseudomonadales > Azotimanducaceae > SMWK01. The sequence goes on along the minus strand of JAPUJX010000004.1, from coordinate 1,644 downwards.
TTCTGCAACCGGCCATCCGCCATGCATCCCTCGGGTTCCGAACGACCCTGTATCTGCACGAGATCGTAAGTAAGGTCGCCGCGGATATTGCACGCTTTCCCGAAACCGCCAAAACCTATCTTCCTGGGGGTAATCCGATTCAACCGGGCGACCGGGTGATCCAGGGTGAGTATGCCGACATCCTGCAACTGATTGCGAAACGGGGGCCGGATGTTCTGTACACGGGTGAACTCGGTGCCATTGCCGCGGACTACATTCAACGCGAAGGGGGCACGCTTACGCGAGAGGACATCGGTAACTACCGTACGGTGCACGGCGATGTGATCAAAGGTTCTTATCGAGGATTTGAGATCATCGGACCGGCTCCTCCCTCCGCTGGCGGAGTGCAGATAGTGGAAATGCTCAACATTCTCGAAGCGTTCGACATTGCCGGCATGGGTTTTGGCACGGCGGAGTCCATTCACCTGCTGGCGGAAATTCTCAAGCTCGGTTTTGAGGACCGGCGGGCCTTCACCGGCGATCCTGACTTTGTGACGGTGCCCACGGCCAGGCTTGTCAGCGACGAATACGCCGCGCAGCGGCGCGCCCTCATCGATCTGAACACGGCTCGGAGCTTCGACAACAGCTTTTCAAACGAGTCCAACCACACCACGCACGTGACAACCGCGGACGCAGACGGCAACGTGGTGGCGGCGACCCACACCCTTCATTCCGCATTTGGTTCCAAGGCAACGGTCCCGGGCACCGGGATGTTGCTGAACAACACCATGTATATTTTCGATCCACATCCCGGTTTTGCCAACTCCATCGCCGCAGGCAAACGGATGACCAGCAGCATGTCCCCGGTCATCGTCGAACAAGGCGGCAAACCGGTCATGGCGCTTGGGTCCGTCGGGGGTACACGAATTTTCCCTTCGGTGTTCCAGGCCATTGTGAATGTGCTTGATCATGGCATGACGGCCCAGGAGGCTGTCGAAGCACCGCGCATATGGACACAGGGAGACGGGTTGGCCCTCGAAAGCGGTGTCTCCGATCAGATTCTCGCCGAGTTGAGGAGCCTTGGTCATTCGCCCGAGACCTTGAAGATCATCGGCGCAGGCATGAACATGATCCGGTTCGACGGTGCCCGCATGATTGGCGCTTCCTGCTGGCGAGCAGATGGCGCACCCGTCGGCATCGGGGGTGGCATGGCCCGCAAGGGGATACGGTTTGATGTTTGACCAGCAACTTCATTGGGAGAAACTCTATGGAACATGACAACAAAGTTCAGCAGTTAGCCATCGCGTCCACGGATATCGATGCGTCCCGGGAGCTCGCTCAACGGTTGCACGGTACTTTGTATTGTGACGAACGCGAGTCGTGGCGGCATTTACCCTTTCGCGCGCTGGTAACGGGCTCGACGGATAATCTGGAAGGACTGGCAGCCGTCGCGGACGTTGGCCTGTATGTAATTTTTCGTCGCCTGATCAAGCCGGGCACTCCAAAGGTTATCGGCCTGTTCCCGCTGGTTCATCATCCGGAGAAGACTCATCAACAGGCGGATGCCCATTGGCGAGACGTGCATGCGCCATTGGCCCTCGAGCACCACGGCTTCATGTCCCACTACACGCAGCTCAGTGTGGTCCACATCCTTTCCGGCATGCC
>JAPUJX010000399.1 GCA_027295975.1 Gammaproteobacteria bacterium | reverse complement strand
CGATGCGGTCCGAGCCGCACTCAAACGGCTCGATGGCGCTTATGCACTTGGCGTGATCGCTCATGATGATCCCGAGCGAATTATCGCCGCTCGCATGGGCAGCCCTCTCGTTATCGGCAGGGGCATCGGAGAAAATTTCATCGCCTCGGATGTGATGGCGCTGCGCCCCGTAACGGATCGTTTCATCTTCCTGGAGGAAGGGGACCTGGTAGAGGTGACCGCTTCCGGCATTTCCATCTGGAATCTGGACGATGAAACTGTCATCCGCTCGAGTGTAAAAGTAGAACTTGGTCACGATGACGTAGACAAGGGCGATTATCGCCACCATATGCAGAAGGAAATTCACGAACAACCCCGGGTTATTCGCGACACGTTGGAAAGTCGCATTGGCCGAACCCGGGTGTTGGAACAGGCGTTCGGCGTCAACGCGGGTGAGATATTCGATCGCGTTGAGGCGGTCACCATCGTGGCCTGCGGCACCAGTTTTTATGCGGCCTCCATTGCCCGCTACTGGGTGGAAGACCTCGTCGGCATTCCCTGCTCCGTTGAGATTGCAAGCGAGTTCCGATACCGACGGGTAGCGGTTACCCCGGGTAATCTGTTCGTGACGATTTCCCAGTCGGGGGAAACGGCGGATACCCTCGCAGCACTCCGGGTCGCCAAGGATATCGGCTACATAGCAACGCTCACCGTCTGCAACGTAGCGACGAGTTCGGTTGTTCGTGAGTCGGATCTGGCGTTGATGATCCGGGCAGGCGTCGAAGTGGGGGTGGCTTCCACCAAAGCCTTTACCGCGCAACTCACCGATCTACTACTGTTGACCATTTTACTGGGCCGCCGCCACGGGATGACCGGAAAAACGGAAGCCGAGCTGGTTAAAGTGCTCCAGGGACTCAAAGGGGCGTTGCGAGAAACCCTGGCGCTGGAGCCGCGAATCCGGATACTGGCACAGAAGTTCAGCGACAAGAGCCACGCGTTGTTTCTTGGCCGTGGTCCCATGTTTCCGGTTGCGATGGAAGGAGCGCTCAAGCTGAAGGAAATTTCCTATGTGCACGCTGAGGGTTACCCCGCGGGAGAGCTGAAACATGGCCCTCTTGCTTTGGTGGACAACGACATGCCGGTTGTGGCGGTGGCACCGAACGACGAGTTACTCGAAAAGTTGCAATCGAACCTGCAGGAAGTACGCGCCCGCGGTGGCGAACTGATCGTGTTTGCCGATGAGGCTTCCGGGTTCAGCAACGAACCCGGAGTAACGGTGATTGCGGTCCCCGACGTACACAAGGTTCTCGCTCCCATCGTTTACGTAGTGCCGTTACAATTACTCGCTTACCACGTCGCGGTGCTGAAAGGCACCGATGTAGACCAACCGAGAAATCTTGCCAAGTCGGTCACCGTAGAATAATCGACTTAACGCGACAACGGCGCTCGACACCGGATACTCGCGAGACTCTACATATTCCGTGGTGTACTGCCATGACCGTCAGCCGGAGTCTGCTGGCCGGAAGAGAGGTTGTGGGTTCGATTGACGCGCGCAACGGATATCGCGAGAAAACGTGGACGTTACACACATACTTGAACACCTGAATGAAGCACAGCGGGAAGCGGTTACCGCGCCTGTGGGCAATGTGCTGGTTGTCGCTGGTGCCGGAAGCGGAAAAACCCGGGTGCTCGTGCACCGAATCGCCTGGTTGATCGAAGCCGAGGGAGTCTCTCCTCACGGGGTGTTGGCGGTAACCTTTACCAACAAGGCGGCGGCCGAGATGCGTAACCGTATCGAGGAGTTGCTGCAACTTTCGGTGCGCACCATGTGGGTGGGCACCTTCCACGGGATCGCTCACCGGTTGTTGCGCATGCACTGGCAGGAGGCGAAGCTGCCTCAGAACTTTCAGATACTGGACGCCGACGACCAACTCCGGCTGGTCAAACGGGTAATGCGTGGGTTGGACCTGGACGAGAAGAAGTGGCCGGCGCGGCAGGCGGTATGGTTCATCAACGCCCAGAAGGACGAAGGGCGCCGCGCCAGAGATGTTGCCTCCGGCGAAGATGTTGCCTCTGGCGAAGATGTTGCCTCCGGGGTAGACATATTTCAGATAACCCACAAGCGCATCTACGAAAACTACGAACAGGTCTGTAACCAGGGCGGTTTGGTCGATTTCGCGGAGTTGCTGTTGCGCAGCTACGAATTATGGCTGCAAAACGCCGACATGCTTGCTCATTACCAACAACGTTTTCGCCATCTGCTCGTTGATGAGTTTCAGGACACGAACACCATCCAGTATGCCTGGCTGAAAGTTCTGGGAACCACGGGTCACACGATGGCCGTTGGTGACGACGATCAGTCGATTTACGGTTGGCGCGGTGCCCGCATCGAAAACATCCTCAGTTATTCCAGAGAATTCTCCAATGTGCACGAGATCCGCCTCGAGCAGAACTATCGTTCCACAGGAACGATTCTAAAAGCAGCAAACGCTCTCATTGATCACAACAGCGGCCGGTTGGGTAAAAAACTGTGGACGGCCGGTGAGGAGGGTGAACCCATCAGGGTCTATTCCGCTTACAACGATTTAGACGAGGCGCGATTTATCGTTGAGCGTACCCAGGATTGGATCGAAGGTGGCGGCAGCCCCGAGGATGTGGGAATACTGTATCGCTCCAACGCCCAGTCGCGTGTATTGGAAGAAGCGCTGTTGCAGGCCCGGATCCCATACCGGATATACGGGGGTGTACGGTTCTTCGAGCGCGTGGAGATCAAAAACGCGATGGCCTACATGCGGCTGGTACACGATCGGCATTCGGACCCCGCCTTCGAGCGGGTGGTAAATATTCCCACACGGGGTATTGGCGACAAAACCGTGGAAGCCATCCGCGTTGAGGCTCGCGCACGCTCAGTGTCACTGTGGCAAGCCGGCAAGGAAGGTATTGCCAGTGGTGTATTCAGCCCTCGAGTGGCCAACAAG
>JAPUJX010000398.1 GCA_027295975.1 Gammaproteobacteria bacterium | reverse complement strand
CGGTTCATCCGCACGGGCCTCGCGGATGCCGCGGTGGTGGGTGGCTGCGATTCACGCTGCGCTCTCACGCTCAACGGTTTTCACTCCTTATCCGCCCTCAGCCGATCCGGTTGCAAACCGTTCAGCGCCAATCGTGACGGTACTGTCATCGGCGAAGGCGCGGCAATTTTCCTTATGAGCCGGGAACCGGTGGGACCGACCCTTGCCGGTGTAGGCGAAAGTTCAGACGCGCACAACATGACCGCACCCGATCCAGATGGCCGCGGAGCCGTCATCGCCATGACCCGTGCGCTCGAAGAGGTGGGTATCGATGGAAAAGATCTCAGTTATGTGAACCTGCACGGTACCGGGACCACGCTCAATGACGCCATGGAAAGTCGCGCGCTCGAAAACGTGGTGGGTGATGAGGTTCCCTGCAGTTCGAGCAAAGGGCAGATCGGTCATACCCTCGGGGCCGCGGGCGCGGTTGAAGCAGCCATCTGCTGGCTCACGCTGCAGCATAATCCCGGCGGGAAGTTCCCGCCGCACCTGTGGGATGGCGACCCCGCCGAAGATGCTCCCCTGCCGGGCATGGTCAAAAAAGAGGATCGCCTTCCCGCCGGAACGAACCATTACCTGATGAGCAATTCATACGCGTTTGGCGGCAGCAACATTTCGGTTGTCCTGGGGTCGGGCAATGACCGTTGAAGGTAGCTGGGTTCTCGAAGAACTCCTGCCCCACGCCCACCCGATGATCCTCATCGATACGATCAGCGAGCCTGATCCGGGAAGTTTGTCCAGCACGGTTCGTATTTCGGAAGACTGTCCTTTCTATCAGGCACCGGGTGGCGTGCCGAGTTACGTTGGCATCGAATACATTGCCCAGACCGTTGCCGCGTTAGCCGGCTTGAAGGCGCGGCGCGCTGGACGGGAGGTTGCACTCGGCTTCCTGCTCGGAACCCGTCGCTTGCAGGCAACCGTGCCCTATTTTGTGCTTGGGTCGGAATTGTCCATAAGGGTCGACCCTGAGTTTGAATCCCCGGAGCTCGCCAAATACCGGGGAGAAGTGAGAGATGAATCGGGTAACCTCGTGGTCACCACGGCGGTAACGGTCTATTCGGGCGGCAAAGCCGGCACAACGGACTCCATGTGATGACGGAGATAAAACGGATCCTGGTCACCGGCAGCAGCCGCGGCATCGGCAAAGCCATTGCCCTGCAACTGGCGCAGGATGGTTATGCCGTTGTGGTCAACGGATTCAGCTACAGCCTGCGACTGGAGAAAACGGTAGAAGAAATCATGGCGTCCGGCGGGAGGGCCAGTGGGCTGCTGGTGGATGTACGGGATCGAGGTGCGGTTCGTTCCGCGATCAACGGAGATATCGAAACCTCTGGCGCATATTACGGTGTGGTGTGCAACGCGGGCCTGCACCGAGATGCCGCATTTCCCGCCATGACCGACGCCCAGTGGGATGAGGTAATCGACGTTAATCTCGGCGGTTTCTACAACGTGGTGCAGCCATGTGTCATGCCTATGGTGAGGATGAAAAAAGGTGGACGAATCGTCGTGATCTCGTCAATTTCCGGCATCATGGGCAACCGGGGCCAGGTTAATTATAGTGCCGCGAAGGCGGGCCTGATCGGTGCCGCCAAGGCGCTGGCCATTGAACTTGCGAAACGTCGGATCACGGTGAACTGTGTCGCTCCGGGTATTATCGAAAGCGGCATGTCCGAAGAGGTGTCGGAGGACATCGTTCGCCAGATGGTGCCGATGAGAAGGCGGGGAAAGGGTTCGGAGGTTGCCGGTCTGGTTGGTTATCTGATGTCCGATCCGGCGGAGTACATCACTCGACAGGTGATTTCAGTAAACGGAGGAATGGCTTAGTGCTCTGTCCCCCCTTAAACTCAGGATCAGCGAGACCACACGCATGCTGCCAGGCGCCGCTTCGAAGGCATGGTGGTGCCATATCGGGAAGCGGCAACAACTCAGGTGGTGGCTTGTGGACTTGCCCTGCGGGTGCCCGCTAGAACGCCCAGCACAGCGTTGCACCTCGTCATAACATTCGCGCCATTCCCGATATGGCTTCTCAGTGCGCCTTTTGCTGAACGTTCAAGTGGGCACTGATACTAAGTTCAAGGGTGGACAGAGCACTAGAACGTGATAGACAACTACAAGCCGCGGCGCGTTGTGGTGACCGGTATGGCTGGATTGTCGCCAATCGGCTGCGATTGGGAGACGGTTTCCGCAAATCTCCGACAAGGACATACCGGTATTCGACACTTTGACGAATGGCGGGAGTATTCGGGGCTGAATTCGTTTCTCGGGGCACCGGTCTCAGGTTTTGAAATCCCTTCTCATTATCCCCGCAAGATGCGTCGCACCATGGGGCGCGTGTCGCTGCTGGCCGTACGCGCAACCGAACTTGCCCTGGAAGATGCCGGGCTCATCGATGATCCGGTGCTGTCCAGTGGTCGCACGGGCGTTTCCCACGGGTCTTCAGCCGGTTGTCCCCAGAGCATTCTCGAGTTTGGTCAGATGCTCGAATCCAAGTCCACGGACTCGATTGGCGCCAATACCTACATCAAGATGATGCCTCATACCACGGCCGCGGCCATTGGGCTCTTTTTCGGCCTGAAGGGGCGGCTGCTTCCCTCTTCCAGCGCTTGCACCTCGGGTAGCCTGTCCATCGGCCTATCTTACGAGATGATCAAATTTGGACTCCAGGATGTCATGATTGCCGGTGGCTCGGAGGAGCTGAGCATTGCCGAGGTGGTAGCGTTTGACACCCTGTATGCGACCAGCACCCTCAACGACACACCCGCGGAGACACCGAAACCCTTCGACCTGAAACGCGATGGCCTGGTGGTCGGCGAAGGCGCGGCAACTCTCATTCTCGAAGACGTGGAACATGCACGGGCGAGGGGTGCGGAAATCCTCGCGGAAGTGATCGGTTTCGGCACCAATTCCGACGGGAAACACCCGACCCAGCCGACCATGGAAACGATGGCGGAGGCGATGAACCTGGCGCTGAACGACGCTGGGTTGACCCGGGAGGAGATCGGCTACGTCAACGCCCACGGCACGGCCACCGAAATAGGAGACATTGCCGAGAGTCAGGCAACCGAGCTCATGCTTGGTAAAAACATGCCGATCAGTTCGCTGAAGAGTTTTATCGGCCACACGCTGGGCGCCTGTGGAAGTCTGGAGGCGTGGATGACGTTACGTATGACAAAGGAAGGCTGGGTGGCGCCGACCATCAACCTGACCCAGGTAGACGAGCGTTGTGGTGACCTGGACTATGTCATGGCAGGCCCGCGCGAACTCCGGTGTGATCACGTCATGTCCAACAACTTTGCCTTCGGCGGAGTAAATACTTCGTTGATTTTCAGCATCAACTGACGCTAAGTCGTCATCGGATCAATCAGGAAAAAGGGGAAGACTTGACCACGTCGATTCTCAACGCGCGGGCGTCGGCGCAACAACTCGCCTTTGGACCGATGGTGTTTCAGGCCGTCCGCGTTCTATGGAAGT
>JAPUJX010000397.1 GCA_027295975.1 Gammaproteobacteria bacterium | reverse complement strand
GAACAGACCTGGGAGCGTTACAAACTGTTCGAAACACCCCAACCGATGATCGACTTCACCGGCCGGTGGCTCAAGGAGAACCTGCCCCGGGAGGTTACCCCACGGCTTGTACACAACGACTTTCGCAATGGCAACCTGATGGTTTCCCCCTCCGGGGTTGACGCGGTGCTCGACTGGGAGATCGCCCACATCGGAGATCCAATGCGGGACCTGGGCTGGATCTGCACAAACTCGTGGCGTTTTGGACGCAGCGATCTGCCTGTCGGCGGGTTTGGCGAGTACCAGGATCTGTTTGAAGGATATGAATCCGTAACGGGGTTCGAGGTAGATCGAAACCAGGTAAAGTTCTGGGAAGTGTACGGTTCGTTCTGGTGGGCCGTTGGCTGTCTGGGTATGGCTGAACACTATCGGGTCGGCCCCGACCGAACAGTCGAGCGCCCGGCTATCGGCCGGCGTTCCTCCGAGTGCCAGGTGGATTGTGTGAACCTGTTGATTCCCGGGAAAGTAAATCTGGTGGCGCCGGCATCGTTCGATTCCCAGTTGGATATGCCGCGTACCGACGAGTTGCTCATCAGCGTGCGCGATTATCTCCGTGGCGACGTCATGGATTCGACGACCGGGCGAACGAACTTTCTTGCCAGGGTGGCGGGTAACTCCCTCGACACCGTATTGCGGGAAATGGCTTCGGGACCGGAACATCGTCGGCTCGAACTCGCGAGATTGCGATCGTTGTTTGCCAGCGTTGATGAGCTGCCGGATCTCAGATGGCGACTGGTGCTTGGATTACGGGATGGCTCGATCGGGCTTCTCACACCCGGACTTGGAGAACATCTGCGTTACACGGTGGTAAATCAGATCGCCATTGATCAGCCGAAATACTCGGGATTCAAAACGGCTATGGATCGCGAGCGTTGACCCACGCGACGTCTCGCGACGGCTTCGCGCGACGGCTTCCAAACTAATTCTGGAGATCCGCGACATATAACTTGAGGGGTAATTCGTAGTCAAGGAGTGACTATCATGAATCTCGTCAAGTTCACCCTTCTGTTTCTCGTGGTGACTCTCTCAGGTTGCGCGGCCACGGAACTCACCTCTCTCGATAGCGGGCAAGACCGTCAGATTCGATTACTCGCAATGGCCTGTTACAAAAACAACGAAGGATTTCGTCTTGTTTACGGACCTGCCGGGGTTTGGGAAGCTTGCCGTGCGAAGGCTGAACATAAGGTCCGCGGATCGCTGGTACGTGACAGATGAACAACCGATCCGAAAGTACGGCTACCTCACACGGGGGAGGAGGATGACCGTCAAGCGATTTGAGCTTTGGACCGGCACCATCGTGATAGCGGCTGTGCTGGTCGGTTTCCCCGGGGAGACCGCGAACGCGGGCCCGTCAGATGCAGCTGGTGTACATCGTACGGTGCTGATCGTCGACGAGTCAGGGTCCATGGGTGCGCTCGAATGGCTCGGTTTTTTTCTACAGGCGGCCATGGAGGGCGACGCCACCGAGGTTGTCGAAACCAGGACCACGGAGTTTGCCCTGGTGTTGTACACCAGCGACGCGAGACCGGTGGGCTTCGAAGACCGACGTTTTGGCTCCATCGAAGAGGTTGCCGCGGTGCTTGGGTCCATAAGCAGGGGACAGGGTGGTGCTGAAGATGGGTACCGGGCTATTCGCAAGGCCCTTGCAACGTACGGTGCACGATCTCCCAACGGTCTGCATCTGTTGCTCTTCACAGATGAGGATCGAGACCCGCTTGATCCCCGGGAATCGTTCGACCAACTCCGGGCGGACCTTGTGGAAAACAACGTGTTGCTGGATGTGGTGGTCAACGTCGTTTTCACCTGTGAGGACGGTCGCCAGGCGATTGCGATGACGGCGGAGGGTGGCGGCTTCGTTCTGGCGGAAGGGGAATTGGCGCCCTGTGAGAATGTGGAAGCACAGGCATCGGGTGACAACGCCGAAACCACAGTGCCGGATTATGTCGAGCTGGCGCGCAATCTGGGCGGCACTGCGTGGCAGATCCAGGCGTTCAAGTTCGATGGTCGACTACGAGCGGCACCGGATGGAGCGCGCGCGCCCATGCCCGAAAAAATGCTGGCGCAGCGCCTGGCGCTTGCGCCGGCGTTCGGTAAAGCGCTCCGCAATCAGGCGTTGGAACGGAATCCACCGATCCTTGTGGCCCGGGTAAATGTAGAGCCAGCTGCCGTAGCCGTGGGTGATGTCGTCACGTTCAACGGCGCGGCTTCGCAACACCTGAACCCCCATGAGTACATCGACTCGTGGACGTGGGATTTTGATGACAACGGCACGGAAGATGCCTGGGGTGACGTCGTTGCAACTTCCTTCGACACATCGGGTGACCATGTGGTCGTGTTGTACGTAGCGGACCGCGACGGTAATGCAGCCCATGCGCGCGTGATCGTACGCGTACAATAGGCTGGCGTGGGATACTTCCTCGGCCAACGCAGATCCGAGATTTCCTGGAGTCTCGTCAGGCCAGCGGTAACCGTACCTTCGCGGTGCCGAACACCCGGGTTTCATCCGCACTGTTTTTTACCGTGAGGTCCAGCTGAACGAGGCCTTCTT
>JAPUJX010000396.1 GCA_027295975.1 Gammaproteobacteria bacterium | reverse complement strand
GCGAAGGGTGGTGGCTGCCCTTCTGTGAGTTGGAGGGGAGGCACGTAGACCGACGAAACTGTCTCCGTATCCGCCGCATCGTGGTTCGCGATGACTTTGAGCCGACCCATAACGTGCCCCCGGTTAAACACACCCCATCGTGGCACAAAGGGTTTGTACTTCCTAGTGAGTTAACCTCGAGTTTTTTGTTGCTGCAGGAATCATGGATGCCAGAACCTGATGAAGTTGAATATGATTGCCAGCCCACACGAACTAGCTTTCGTGACAGCCACCCTGACCGCATTTCCCACGACGTACAAACATTTTCGATATATTTGTATGGAATAATGTGTTTGAAGGAAATTTGGCAGATCCTCTTTGTTAGGGGGCTAAAGTGAGAACCCAAGGGATTGCGGGAAAAGGGATTAGGCATGACGGTCGTTGAGTACAGGCAGCCCTGGGCAGTGACCCTCCTGTGGGTTGCCTCTTTCTGGTCCGTTGTGGTCAGCGCCAACGATGTCGAACCGCGCCTGTACTCCAACATCCCGACCGGTATCAACTTCCTCTCTATCGGCTACGCCCGCTCCCATGGCGTCCTTCGACAGCAGCGTCCCGGTTGCAGATGTCGAAGGTGAAATCGATTCTGTGGTGATGAGTTATTCGCGGGGGCTGAATATCGCCGGTAAATCGGCGCTTTTGACCCTTGCCGTGCCTTATGCACACGTTGCGCTGGAAGGGCTCTATCTTGGCCAGCCCGCTTCGGGTCAGAGACAGGGCATGGGCGATCCGCGCATACGGCTGGCGGTAAACTTCTACGGCGCTCCGGCGATGACCAGGGCGGAATTTCGCTCATACGAACAGCAAACCATCATCGGCGCCAGCGTTTCCGTCGGCATTCCCGTGGGTCGTTATGTCGAAAACCGGGTGATCAACGTGGGGACCAACCGGTGGAGTGTCGAAGCGCAGCTGGGTGTATCACATAAGGTGCGACGTTGGACGTTTGAAACCGGGCTCGGAATCGCGTGGTTCTCAGACAACGACGACGTGCTCGAAACCAATACCCTGGAACAGGATCCCATTGGTCTGTTTCGTGGCACCGTGCTCTACAGCCTGAAACCCGGGCTGTGGGTGGGTGCGGGCATCCTTTACGCCCACGGTGCTGATACCCGGCTCAACGGAGTGCAACGCGACGATCGACAACAGAACTGGCGCACCGGTGTGGCCATATCGATTCCGCTGACACGCGGTCACACGGTGCAGTTGCGCGCAACGCAAGGTGTCATTTCCCGCATTGGATCCGATTTCCGCACCTATGCGGCGTCATACACCTATACCTTCTAACCGATTCGGTTGGATAGAACTGTTCCAGAATTTTCTACCCTAACGAACTAACCATACGACGCCTTGCTGACGCGAAAACGAAACGCCTTGCCATCAATCTCGGCATCCACATGACCTTCCAGCCACTCGTCTTGCTCGAAGGTGGTCGCGAGTGTTTCTTTCATGATGTAATCCCTGTGTTCACGAACGGCGTCACATAATTCCGCATCACCATCGAAGCGAACGGCAATTCGATCCGCCACATGTAGACCCATCTCTTTACGACGCCGATTCACCCGATTGGCAATAGCGCGCGCGTATCCGCCCCGCACCAGCTCATCGTCCAATTCGCAGTCGAGATCCACCGCGATAAAGCGGTTCGAGGTGGTGTTGGTGCCCGGCCGGGGCCGTTGCAGAACTTGGATCTCCTCCACGTCGAACGTTTCGCCTTCAAGGGTGATTTTTCCATCAACCTGAAACCTGCCGATCTCGTCCGCCGACAAGTTCTGGATGTGAATCTGAAACTCCTTCATGCGTTTACCGAGCCGTTTACCCAACAACGGAAAGTTCGGGGTTGCCACGAGTTCGATATATGCGCTCTCGTTGGTGTCGTAACTGACGGACCGTACGTTCAACTCCGCTTTTACATAATCCTCCAGGCGTCCAATGTCATCGAGCAGCTTTCGATCCTTGTTGACGATCACCAGCGACCTGAGCGGCGTGCGAATGCCGATCTTTACTTCTTCACGTTTCTGTCGTCCCAGCAGTACAACCTGTTGCATGCGATCTACGGCAGTCTCGAGTTCCGGCAACATCGCGTGCTCCTCGGCCTCTGGGAAATCGCAAAGATGCACGGATTCCGGCTTGGCCGGGGTTCCACCGAACCTGGCCAGCTCCAGGTAAACGTGCTCCGCGAGAAATGGCGCAAAAGGCGCCATCACCTGAGATAGCTCATAGAGCGTTGTGTAAAGCGTGCTGTAAGCGGCTATCTTGTCCGCGGTGATGTCTTCCCCCCAGAACCGACCCCGATTCAGCCTGATGTACCAGTTGGTGAGATCTCCGATGAAAGCGAACAGCTGAGGCACCACGTTGTAGAGCTGATAACAATCCATCTCTCGCGCAACGTTCGTCTTCAAAGTCTGCAACCGCGATAGAATCCACTGATCCAGAATGTTGTTACCTTTGTGCATGCCTTTGTCAGGCGACCAGTTGTCGATTTCGGCATAAGTTTTCAAGAAAGAGAAAGCGTGGTACCACGGCAGCAAAGCCCGCCGGGTCATGTCCCTGACACCCGAATCTGCGAACGCCTGTTCTTCTCCGCGCACGAGGCCCGAGGTAATCAGATACAAACGCAGCGCATCGGCGCCATACTCTTCCATCAACTCGTCGGGTGGCGTGTAATTCTTCAACCTCTTCGACATTTTCTTGCCGTCTTCGGCGAGCACCATGCCGTTCACGATGACATTACGAAACGCTGGCTTGTCATATATTGCGGCTGCAAGTACGGTCAACGTATAGAACCAGCCGCGAGTCTGATCCAGGCCTTCGGCAATAAATTCGGCCGGAAAACCTCCTTCGAAGATTTTCTGGTTCTCGAAAGGGTAGTGCAACTGCGCATAAGGCATGGATCCCGATTCGAACCAGCAATCGAGCACCTCCTCGATACGTCGGTAAGTTCCTTCCTCGCCCTCGATTTCGAAAGTGAGCGGGTCAACGTGTTCCCGGTGGAGATCGGTCACGCGCACGCCCGTGTACTCCTCCAACTCATCCAGGGAGCCGATGCAGACCCGCTTTTCCGTTACATCGTTGATCCAGATGGGAATTGGCGTTCCCCAGATCCGATTGCGGCTGATAGCCCAGTCGACAGAACCTTTGAGCCAGTTGCCAAAACGACCGCGCTTGATGTGTTCAGGCACCCAGCGGATCTGCTCGTTGGCGGCGAGGAGTTTATCGCCGATCGCCGACACGCGTACATACCACGACGGAATGGACCGATAAATCAGCGGCGTATCAGAGCGATAACAGAATGGATAACTGTGCTGAATGACATCCTGCCGGTAAAGAACATCATTGCTCTTGAGATCGCTGATGATCCGCTTATCCGCATCTTTGACATAAAGCCCCGCATACGCCGGGACCTGCTCGGTAAACTCGCCGTTGAGCGTGACCGGGCAGACAAACGCTTCGATACCGGCTTCTCTCAATACCCGGTAGTCATCCTCACCGAAGGCAGGTGCCTGATGGACGAGTCCCGTGCCGCTTTCCGTCGTCACGTAGTCGTCCATGACGACTACAAAAGCACCACGTTCGGTTTCATGTTCGAAAAACGGGAACAGCGGTTCATAACGCCGCCCGACGAGTTCGCGACCCGTAACGCGTTCCACAACCTCGAATTCGCCATAATCCCCAAGCCGGTCCGCGGCGAAATATATGTCGATACCCCGTTCCGGATCGCGAACTTTGAGGTACTCGATATCCGGTCCGACACAGACGGCCAGATTTGAGGGCAGGGTCCAGGGCGTGGTGGTCCACACCGAAAGGTAGGCATCCTCGTCGGAGAGCTTCAGCAGCACTGTGATGGAGGGATCCTGCACATCCATATAGTTGGAAGTGGCTTCGAAGTTCGACAGAGGCGTTCCGAGGGCCGTGGATATCGGCATCACCTTCACACCCTGATAAACGAGATCCTTCTCCCAGAGTTGCTTCAACACCCACCATACCGACTCCATATACCAGATATCCATGGTCTTGTAGTCGTCATCGAAATCCACCCACCGACCCAGCCGGGTAATCGTGTGTCGCCACTGATCGACATAACGCTGCACGATGGACCGGCACAGCTTGTTGTAACCCTCGACCCCCATGTCCTCGACCGCTTGTTTTGCGGACATGTTGAGCTGTTTGTCGATCTCGTGTTCGATTGGCAGACCGTGGCAATCCCAACCGAACCGCCGCATCACATACCGGCCACGCATGGTCCAATAGCGAGGTACGATGTCCTTGATGGTGCTTGCGACAATATGTCCGTGATGGGGCAGACCGGTCGCAAACGGCGGCCCATCGTAGAAAATGTATGGCTTCTTCTCCTTCGTGTTATCCAGAGATTTCTGGAAAATCCGACCTTTTTCCCAGAATTCGAGGATCTCGTGTTCCATGTCCACGAAAGAGAACTCTACCGAG
>JAPUJX010000395.1 GCA_027295975.1 Gammaproteobacteria bacterium | reverse complement strand
CTGTTTTGCCAAAGCCGAATGAATCGGGCTGTTCTTCCGCCGGGGCGGAAACCTGGTAAAAACACGCGAACAGGAGAAGACATCTGATACTGCTGGGGTTCTGATTCAATGATCTACCTATGCAGGGCTGGACAATCGGTCGATAGTCTCAGAGCGGATATCGACGCGCAAGCCAGTCGAGAATGATGCGGTTCAACTCGTCCGGTTTCTCCTGCTGTGTCCAGTGACCGCAATTTTCGATCATCCGGATCTCCAGGTCCGGTACGAATGGTTTCATTGCTTCGATCTGCTGGTGCGAAATGATGATGTCGTTCGCGGCTCCGACAAAGAGAGTCGGAACCCGGACGGTCTGATCGACATCCTTCATGCTTTTCCAGTTTCGTGACCAGTTTCGATACCAGTTGATCGGACCGGTGAAACCGCCGGCGGCGAATGCGTTCGCGTATACGTCAAGTTCCTCGTCGTTGAGCAATGGCTCACCGGCAGGTTCATCCCGGTCCAGCGCCTCAATCAGGCTTAACGGGCGTCGTTTCTTTTTACGGGACGTCGATTGTTCGGGTGAAAACTGCTTGCGCCGCATCATCACGTTGATGAATCGTCGTGGGTCTTCGGCAAAACGCCGATCCGCCTCGTCCGATTTCTGAAAGTTGACGATGTAGAAGTCCTTCCCTAGCTTGAATCGCATGTAGGTAATCGGATCGATCGGTGGCCGGGGGATATGCGGAATGTTCAGGTTAACAAGGCCTGCCAGGCGTTCGGGTGCGAGCAAGGCCATGTGCCAGGCGAGCATTGCGCCCCAGTCGTGACCGATCATTACCGCTTTGTTAATCGATAACGCTTCCATTAACCCCTCGACATCTGCGATAAGGTTCTGGATCGCATAATCAGTCACGGCTTTTGGCTTACCGCTGCCGCCATAGCCGCGCATGTCGGGTGCAATGGCGCGGTAACCAGCCGCGGCGAGCGCCGGCAATTGATGCCGCCACGAATATGCCAGCTCCGGAAAGCCATGCACCAGGATGATGGGAGGGCCGTCCCCCAGCTCGTACACGGCCAGGTCGATCTCGCCGGTATTGACGCTTCGTGGCGCCGGAAAAAAGGGAGCCGGTTGACCTGAGCCCATTGGGTCCATAGTCACAAGCATACCGGCAACTTGCCGGCAATTAACTAAACAATCTCCTTTTTTCCGCTTGTATTTTGCCGCTGTCGCAGCTAGTTTCCCCTGCAGGACGAAGATGGGGACAAACAGGCGGCTAAATCGATGTAGCGACCGGGGGATGGTGCAAGCCCCGGATCGGGAACCGCTGAATATCACCCCGGAGTCGCTGCCCGAACGGCGGACAATACGCTCAGTAGACGCAGCCGGCCGGCCCCCGATATCAGGCGTAATGAGGCAAAGGACAAATTCCTTTGTGAAACCGGGTGGTACCGCGAATTAATTAATCGCCCCGGACGCTTGATTTGCGTTCGGGGTTTTTATTTGGAAACGGACGAATGAGCTTTAGGGAAGTCACTGGCCGATACGACGGTCCAGCACTCGAAAACGAAGTGCTGGAGTATTGGCGTGAGCACACGATTTTCGAGCAGACGCTGCACCAGTCAGCGGGGCGCCCACTGTACACGTGGAACGAAGGACCGCCCACAGCCAACGGCAAACCCGGCATTCATCATGTGCTCGCGCGCAGCTTCAAGGATCTGTACCCGCGCTACAAAACCATGCGCGGCTTTCACGTGCCGCGGAAAGCAGGCTGGGATACGCACGGACTGCCGGTCGAGCACGAGATTGAAAAAGAACTCGGCATATTCGACAAAAAGGAAATCGAGGAAAAAATCGGAGTCGAAGATTTCAACCGCCGATGTCGTGAATCGGTTATGCGTTATATCAGCAACTGGGAGAAAATGACCGAACGCATGGGATTCTGGGTCAATCTCGATGAGGCGTATTACACGCTGGACAACAGCTATATAGAGAGTGGGTGGTACCTGCTCAAGACGATCTGGGACAAGGGGCTGATTTACCGCGGTTACAAAGTGGTGCCCTACGATCCACGCATTGGTGCAACCCTGTCATCACACGAGCTGGCGCTTGGTTATCGGGAAGTCGAAGATCCCTCGATCTATGTGCGTTTCAAAGTGGAAGGCGAAAACAACACTGCATTCCTCGTTTGGACAACAACGCCGTGGACTTTGCCGGCTAACCTGTTGCTCGCCGTGCATCCGGATGTCGACTACGTGTATGTCGAGGCCGATGGCGAAACTCTGATCCTCGCCGACGCGTTGCGGGAGGACTTACTGGGTGACCTCGGTCATAAGGTGGTCCGAAATCTCAAGGGCTCCGAGTTGGTCGGCATACGATACGAGCCGCTGTTCGAATATCTTGATGTTGACGGTGACGCGTTCCGCGTATTGCCGGCAGAGTTTGTCACGACCGAAACTGGCACCGGGATCGTTCACATTGCGCCGCCTTATGGTGTCGACGATCTCACGCTGGGACAGGAGAACGGGTTGCCCGTGATTCACACCGTCGGTCAGGATGGACATTTTCTGCCGGAGATCGAACCGGTGGCCGGCATGTTTTTCAAGGATGCCGACAAACCGCTGATCCGCATACTCCAGGAGCGCGGTCTGATGTTCCGCTCGGAGAAGATCCTTCACAGCTACCCGTTTGGCTGGCGCACCGGTGATCCGATCAT
>JAPUJX010000394.1 GCA_027295975.1 Gammaproteobacteria bacterium | reverse complement strand
TCAGCGTCACAAAAGCGGAGGTCAAGGAAGTCGACGCCGGTTTCGAAGTGACCATGGTGGTCAAGGGGCGCAAACTGTCGGCTGATGGCGAAGGTCGTGAGACGGAGGTACCCATGGACAGTTACCTCGACGTTGCGGTGTTTCCCGAGGAAACGGAGGAACTCGGCGACGATGACCTGCCCGAACCGCTCATCCTGGAGAAACGACTGATCAGGAGTGGGGAACAGACGTTCACCTTCGTGGTTGACGAACGCCCCGCAAAGGTCGGCGTGGATCCCTATATCAAGATGATCGATCGTAACCCCGACGACAATCTGCGCAGCATTTGACCCGATGCCCCGCGCGGCAACGTTAACGTTCGATCAACGGAATTTTTCCGTTCGCGGCGATTCGGGCGCGGCTGGCGCCGAACCGCCGGCTCCCATCAGCGATGTCGTGGTAATCGTAGACGTGTTGTCCTTTACTACCTCGCTCGACATCGCGCTGGCTCGGGGGACGGTGGTTTTTCCCTGTCCTTGGGATCACCAGCAGCAGGGATAGACTACCCCAGCCGATCCAGGTGCCAGATGGTGATGTTTGGCGGTTTTTTCACAAACAGTCCCCCGCCGACGTTGACGAAATGCCTGGACAGCCGCCGTCGGTACCACGCCACGGGTCGCATCCATTGTTGGGGGTCGGTGCGGTTCTGATCGCAGATCTCGTAATCTTCCCGGGAAAGTACGCCCAGAAACAACACGCTGGCCGTTAGTTCGGCAAGGTTCGCCAGTGCCCTGGTGCAGGTCTTGTCATCGAGATAACCAAGTACATCGTTGCATACCACAAGATCAAAGGGGCAATCGGCGCGGTAATCAACCACGGAACCCTCTACCCATCCATAACGCCGGCACAGATACCCGCTCGCTTCCACACCCTCGGTTCGAGCCCTTGGAAACTGCTTTTGCAGGGTTTTGAGAATCGTGCCGACGCCGCAACCGATGTCTAGAATACTCCGCACACCGATCTCAAGGTGCTTGAGATAACTAGCGATGAACTCGGCCTGACGACGGGCTACCGCTGGCGTGAAAACACGGGTTCGAGGGTTACGATAAAAACGATCGTAATAAGCTTTGTCGAATGTGCTGCGCATCTACCTTCTAACAAAACGTCAATGAAGGGTTGCGATATTCTACCGGGTCGCGACAGGGGAGGAAAAATGGGGACCGACAGTTTTTACACCGATCACTGGAAACAGATCGAAGAAGAGCGGATTGCTCGTTATGAACGGATGTTCGTGTGGCGTGAAGGGCACAAATCACTGCTTGCGCCTGCGGCTATCGGGGAAGGACAAACCGTTCTGGATGTGGGCAGCGGACCGGGTTTTTTTGCCCTGGCGCTCGCGGACATGGTGGGGGACGCGGGTCGGGTCGACGGCGTGGACATCAACGCACGGTTTGTCGGTGATGCCAACAGCAGGGCGAGGGATCGGGACAACGTGGCCTTTCACCAGGTAACCGATCATCGGCTGCCGTTTCCGGATGGGGACTACGACCGGGTAATCTGCAAGAACGTTCTCGAGTACGTGCCGGATCTGGAAGCCACTCTTGGCGAGGTGCGTCGGGTGTTGAAACCCGAAGGCCGCATCCACGTTATCGACAGCGACTGGGGATTCGTCATCGTGGAACCCTGGGGTAAAAAAACGGTGGATCGTTTCTTCGCAGCGGCGGCAGCGGCCTTCAAGGAACCCCATATTGGCCGCAAGGCAGCGGGATTAATGGCGGCGGCCGGTTTTTCCGACATCGAAGTGCGTTTGTCGACCTTCGTGGACCGCGAGGGCACCGCGCTCAATGTATTGATCAATATGGCGGGTTACATCAAATCATTGGCAACCCTTCCCGATGAGGAAGTTGCAACTCTGTTGAACCAGGCCACAGAGGGCATCAATGCGGGGAGTTACCTCTTCTGCCTGCCGCAGTTTCTGATTACGGGCGTGCGCTAGCGTCAGGGAGCGGTAGAAAATCAACAGGAGTATGCTCGGCACAACGTTCTAATATTGCGTGGTTGATACGGAGGCCCGGCATTGTGGATGTACATTACCTGACCTTGTCCGACGTATGCCGCCGAATAAAAAGCGGCGAACTCAGCTCGTTGAGCGTCACCGAAGCGCTGCTGGCACGAATCGACGCGTTGGATGGCAATCTCAAAAGTTACGTCAAAGTATTGTCCGACGCCGCGTTGGCTTCAGCCGAGCGCCGCGACACCGAGCGCAGCGACGGTAAACCATTGGGGCAATTGCACGGTGTACCCATAGCGGTCAAAGATCTGTTGAATACGCGTGGAATCGCCACGGCGAGTGGCACCAAGGTGATGGAAAACTTCGTTCCCGACGAGGATGCCACGGTGATCACCCGCCTGAAAGCCGCCGGAGCGGTGATCATCGGCAAAACCCAACTGACGGAGGGTGCGTTCGGGGCACACCATCCAGACGTGGATCCACCCAAAAACCCGTGGAATGAGGCTCACTGGCCCGGTGTTTCGTCTTCGGGCTCGGGGGTCGCGGTGGCTGCCGGGCTTGCCTTTGCGGCACTCGGTTCGGACACGGGAGGCAGCATCAGGTTCCCTTCGGCATCCTGCGGACTTGTCGGCATCAAACCGACCTACGGGCGAGTGAGTCGTTACGGCGCCTTTCCGCTTGCGGAATCCCTCGATCACATTGGCCCGATGACGCGCAGCGTGGAGGATGCCGCCCGGGTGTTGCAGGTGCTGGCCGGCGAAGACCCTCTCGATCCCACGACGCTGCGCGAATCGGTGCCGAACTATGCGGCGGCACTAGCGGATCAGGTCCAGGGGCTGACCGTCGGCGTCGACTGGGACTATGTTTCCACCGGGGTCGACGAAGTTGTGGTGGGTACCTTACGGGATGCGCTCGATGTTCTGCAGGAGTTGGGGGCGGAGGTGTTGGAAATCACCATTCCTGGAAGTTACAAAACGTTGGTGCAGGGTTGGGGGATCACCACCGGGGTCGAGTGTGCTCGTGCCCACGCGAGCTTCTATCCTGCACAGAAGGAACGATACGGACCGGTTCTGGCGGCTTTGATCGAAGGGGGTCTTGCGGCTGAATCCGCTGACTACGAATCCATGGAACGTGTTCGAAAAGAATTCACGGCTGCGTTGACTGGTCTTCTCGACCAGGTCGATGTGTTGATCGCGCCTAACATGACGGGCCTGCCCCCAACCGTGGAAGCGATGAGCAGGACGGTCGCCAGCGAAGAAGAGCGGGCGGATTTCATTACCTTCACCGCTCCTTTCGACTATTCGGGTCATCCCACCATAACGTTACCCGCTGGACTCGCCGAGAACGGGTTGCCGAAGTCTTTTCAGCTGATTGGCAGACACCTGGGGGAGCCAACGCTGATCAGAGCAGGGTCGGCGTACACCCAGGCCCTCGGATTTACCCGACATCCCATCCCCTGAATGACTTCCGCCTCGCGTCTCACTCGATATCTATCCGGATTCGAACAATTGCTTCCGTAGCTGGAGCGTAGATCCTAGGAGGTGGTGATGTTGCAGGGGAGTTGTTTGTGTGGCGCGATTACCTATGAGTCGGGGGAGCTTATCGCGCCGATCGTCAATTGCCATTGCGGGACTTGTCGTAAGGCCCATGGTGCGGCATTTTCTTCGGTGGGTCGGGTGGCACGCGGCGAGTTTCGCTGGACTTCCGGCGAGGAAAAACTGCGGCACTTTGAATCTTCACCCGGCAAGTTGAGGCACTTTTGCGGCGAGTGCGGCTCGCATTTGATGGCCGAACGTCTGAATCAAGCCGCGGTGTTGTTGCGCCTCGGCTGCCTGGACTCCGATCCGGGCAGCCACCCCGCGATCCATATCTGGACCTCGGACGGCGCCCCCTGGTTCGAGATTCACGATGAACTACCCCAATACCGGGAAGGTCGTACCAGGTAACCTTTTACCCGTTAGCCTCTAGGGATTGCTGAAACCCAATCGGACGGAAGATGTCAGCCCCACCAACCAAAAAGGGGAAACAGTCCCCTTTCGCA
>JAPUJX010000393.1 GCA_027295975.1 Gammaproteobacteria bacterium | reverse complement strand
GGCGGAATTTACGAAAAACTCCCGCATACATTGCAAGCAAACTCAAAATGAGACTTATTTGCGGGAAAGGAAACTAGGGGACCTCTGATGGATCTCCTTGCTGACAATCGAGACGCTATCTCGGAACATCTCTTGTCGCTGGGGTGGATCTCCGCCGCCGAGAAGATCGAAAACATGACAAGCGCGGGTGAAGGGAATATGAACCGCACCTTGCGGGTGACCCTCGACTCCCGATCCATCGTGCTCAAACAATCGGTCCCTTACGTCGCCAGGTACCCGGACATTGCGGCACCCGTGGAACGTATTGCCATGGAAGCGGAATTTTATCGAGCTGTCGCCGATCAATCGGAACTCAGCCGGTACATGCCTGCGGTGTTGGGGTTTGATCCCGGCAATCACCTGTTGTGCCTGGAAGATCTCGGGCCTTCGTCGGATTTCATGGATCTCTACGATCCGGACGAGCGCGGCGGTGACACCACCGCCCACAACGACGATCTGACGAGCCTGGTCTCCTGGCTGTCGGAACTGCACGTTTTACCGAACCTGGACAGACGCCTGCCCCGGGGCCTCGACAACCACGCAATGCGCGAACTCAACCACGCCCACATCTTCGAAATACCCCTCACCGCCGGCAACGGTTTGACCCTCGAGACAGGGCTCGACTCCATTGCAGAACAATTCACCAATGATGAAGCGCTTCGCGAACGCGCCACCGCGCTCGGCCAGATGTACCTCGGGCGCAAACCTCACGATTCCCCCAAGGTACTGCTGCACGGTGACTTTTATCCCGGCAGTTGGCTCAAACATCCCTCCTCGGGAATAAAGGTCATCGATCCCGAGTTCGCTTTTCTCGGACCGCCGGAATTTGATGTTGGCGTGTTGCTTGCGCATCTCACCATGTGTCGATACGAACAGCCGGAACTAGCCAGGCTGCTAGACAACTACATACCCCCGCCGGGATTCTCTCATACGCTGGTTGATGCGTTTGCGGGAATCGAGGTGATACGAAGACTGCTGGGCGTCGCGCAGTTACCGTTGTCTGCGACCGTGGAGTCCAAGATAACCTGGCTTCACTCGGCGCGGTCCATGGTCCTCGGCGGTTGAGTACTTCGCTGCTCATCGACACGGACGTCGCCCTGGGGCTTCGCCATGACGGCCGGCCACGTGACATCGACGATGGTTTTGCAATCGTGGAGGCAATCAACGTCGACGATCTCGAGCTCCGGGGAGTGACCACCGTCTTCGGCAACGCGCCCATTGACGCCGTTCACCGTGTAGCCCGCGAAATCATCGATCTGAAGAAGGTGAACGTACCGGTGGTGGAGGGTGCGGCGCAACCGCTGCCCCAACAGGGCGATCTTCCCGATGCCAATCCGGCCGTCGAGTTCCTGGCCAGCCAGCTTGCCCGGGCACCCCTGGCGGTAGCCGCCATCGGACCGCTCACAAACATGGCTCTGCTGGTTTATCACCATCCCGAGGTGTTGACCAACATCACCTCTTTGATCATCGTCGCCGGGCGGAGCCCGGGGGTTCAGTTCTACATTGGCGATGTTGGCCCCGTGCGCGACTTCAATTTCGAAAACGACGTTCGCGCCGCCGAACTGGTGATGGCGAGCGGCGTGCCGCTCATCCTTGCCGGCTTCGAACTGACGAGCCAGGTGACCATTACGGAAGCCGATCTCGCCACAATCGCGGCGAGAGGAGGCGCGACTTCCGACTACTTCCATAACAATTCTCTTGCCTGGTGCCAGTACTGGATGGAAGAATTTCAAGAACCGGGTTTTCACCCCTGGGATTCCGCCGCAATCGCCTGGCTGCGTCACCCCGAGTACTTCCGGAGCGAATCGCGAGGCTGGAAGATCGATCGATCCGGAGAAACCCCGCGCCTGGAATGTAATCGAAATCTGCCGGGAACAACCGTCACCTACTGTACGGGTTTCGCGCCCGGCGGTGCGGACGCTTTCGTTCGAGACGTGGTCAACACCGTATATTAAAAACAAGAAGGAAGGGAAAATGAGCTTGTTGGAGAACAAACACATAATCATCACGGGTGCCGGTAGCGGGATCGGTCGGGCAACGAGTGTGCTCGCAGCCCGGGAGGGAGCGGGCATCGTCGCCGTCGATCTGGCACAGGGCGTTCATGAAACGGTGTCTTCGATCAACGACGAAGGAGGCCGGGCGGTGGCTGTGCAAGCCGATGTGAGTGACGAGGCGGCCGTGATCTCGTTTGTGCAACGGTGTGTCGAAGAGTTTGGAAGCGTTAGCGGAATCTACGCAAACGCGGGCGTCAGCGGCGGACGCAAATCGCTCACCGAGCTAACCGTGGAAGATTGGCAACAAATCCTGGCCGTGAACACCATCGGGGTATTCCTGGCAATCAAACACACGGTGCCACATCTGATCGAGCAGGGCGAGGGTGCCATCGTCTGTACCGCTTCGGTGGCAGGCCTGCGAGCCAACGCCGGAGGCGACGAAAAACTCGCGAGACGTTTTGCCGGCCGCTTCGTCTCCGAACCCGTCGTCTACGCCAGGACCGTGTTGTGCGATCCCGATGCCAGGGGCGGCTGGGCCACGCCCACCGA
>JAPUJX010000392.1 GCA_027295975.1 Gammaproteobacteria bacterium | reverse complement strand
GGGTCAGACTCGCCACCGGGTCGAGCGTTGACACAAGCAACCGCTGGCAATTTTCACCCGCATTACAAATTGAGCTTGCTGAGCTCGTACCCGGTGAAAACGACGGTTGGCTAACCGCCGCGCGAAACGGCGTGAGCCAAGTATTCGCTGCATCGCGGATCGATCAGAACTCGACGTCTCGGCGTGAAGACCTGCTGTTGCTGATCCGCTGGCCAGCACCCCGTGAGGCGTCAGAGGCAGAACCGGAAGCCGAGTGGCCTGCCAAATTCAGGCTACGATTGGTACCCATTGACGACCTAATTCCCAAATACGCCAACCCGCTGGATATTCAGATCTTCGTCATCGACACCACGACCGATCGCCTCGTGCAGAGTGCCACTCTGGACATCTCACCGTGGTGGTTCAGCCCGGCTGACGCACGCACAGCCCAGATAGAACGTGCCTTTCGGCACTATGCTGAAAGCCTGGTGACGAGCCGCTAAACTGGTTCGGGCAACGTTACTGCCGGGAACCGAGTGGAGAAAGCAGAAAGCCTGTTCGATACACTGACCGCTTTGCAGGCGTCGAAGAAACTGCCGCCGGTGAAGTCGTGGCAACCGGAACGTAGTGGCAAGATAGATATCCGCATTGCCACTGACGGCACCTGGTACCACGACGGCGACCCCATTCTACGAGACGCAATTCCCAAGCTCTTCGCCACGGTTCTGCGTCTGGACCCGCATGGCTATTGTCTGGTCACTCCGGCCGAGAAGCTTTATATCGAAGTCGAAGACGCGCCGTTTCTCGCAGTCGACATGGAAGTGAGGGGCGCCGCTCCTGACTCAGATCTCCTGTTCACAACAAATATGGACGACTACATCCTGGTCGATGCCGAACACGCTTTGCGCGTAACTGACGTCGATGGCCACCCACGTCCCTACCTTCATGTCCGCGATGGCCTCGAGGCACGCCTGACCCGTCCCGTTTATTACCGCCTCGTGGATCAATGCCGGGCCGAAGGCAACGACTACTGTGTGTACAGCGCCGGAAAACGCTTCATCCTGGGCCACACCTAGCCGACTCAGCACTACATATTCGGATAGTTGGGCCCTCCGGTACCCTCAGGAACTACCCAGACAATGTTCTGGGCCGGATCTTTGATATCGCAGGTTTTGCAATGCACGCAGTTTTGCGCGTTGATCTGAAACCGGGTCTCACCGTTTTCTTCCACAACCTCATAAACGCCCGCCGGGCAATAACGTTGAGCGGGTTCATCGTAGTCGGGCAGGTTCCGGGCGATGGGGATTTCCGAGTCGAGCAACTGAAGATGACAGGGCTGGTCCTCCTCATGGTTGGTATTCGAGATGAATACGGAGGAGAGTTTGTCGAAGGACAACACCCCGTCGGGCTTCGGATAGTCAATGCGCTTCGAATCGGCCGCTTTTTTCAGCGTCGCATGATCCGGCGTCGGATCCTTCAACGTGAAAGGCAGTTTGCCGCGGAACAGTGTCTGGTCTACTAGAACGAAAGCAGAGCCCAGTAACGTACCAAACTTGTGTATCGCCTGCTGTGAGTTACGGGCGAGATCAAGCTCATCGTGAAGCCAGGACTGCTCAAATTTGTCGGTAAAGCTGGTCAGATTTTCCCCACCCGCCGAGTCACCGGCAAGGGATTCGAACACGGCTTCTGCTGCCAGCATGCCAGATTTCATCGCAGTATGGCTGCCTTTGACCTTGGTCATGTTGAGAAAGCCTGCGTTGTCCCCGACCAGCAACCCGCCGGGTACCGTCAGTTCTGGCAATGCCGACAATCCGCCTTTGACGATGGCGCGTGCGCCATAAGAGACCCGAGTGCCTCCTTTGAGCGTCTCGGCAATGAGTGGATGGTGTTTCCAGCGCTGGAACTCATCGAACGGGCTCACATGAGGGTTGCTGTACGAAAGGTCGACGATGAGCCCAAGTGATATCTGGTTATTCTCCAGATGGTAGAGATACGAGCCGGTAAACATGCCGCCAAAGTGTTGTCCGGGCCACCCGACCGTGTGCACCACCTTTCCAGTGACATGATTCTCGGGAGGAACGTCCCACAGTTCCTTGAAACCAATCGCGTAGTGTTGGGTGGCCGACTCGGTTTGCAGCTCGAACTTCTCCATGAGTTGCTTGCCCAGATTGCCCCGGCAACCTTCCGCAAAAATGGTGTATTTGGCCCGCAGTTCATAACCCGCTGCAAAAGTTGCTTTTTGCTCGCCGCTTGCACCGATGCCCATGTCGCTGGTAACGATGCCGGTCACTGCGCCGTCGTCGCCGTAAATAATCTCGGAGGCCGCAAATCCGGGAAACACGTCCACGCCCAAAGCCTCCGCCTGCTCACCCAGCCAACGGCACAGATTGCCCAGGCTGACCGCATGGTTGCCACGGTTGTGAGTGACCCGGGGTACCATAAAACTCGGCACCTTGATGCGATTCGTAGCGTTAACGAGGTAATAGACCTCATCGTGTATGACCGGGTTGTTTAAAGGCGCCCCGCGTTCCTGCCAATCGGGAAAAAGCTCGTTCAAGGCGGTCGGTTCAACTACCGCCCCGGAGAGAATATGGGCACCGATCTCGGAACCTTTCTCCACCAGGCAGACCGATATTTCACTGTCTTGTTGTTTGGCGAGTTGCATGATTCGACAAGCCGCGGCAAGCCCTGAGGGGCCTCCACCCACGATGACGACATCAAAGTCCATCGATTCTCTTTCCACCAGAAGCGCTCCAGTTTTTGGCATGAGAGGTTAAATTGATTCGATTATAAGGTATGG
>JAPUJX010000391.1 GCA_027295975.1 Gammaproteobacteria bacterium | reverse complement strand
CCGGTGGCATGCCCGACATGGGCGGCATGATGTAGGTTCGGTCCGCTTGGTAACATGCCCCGACATGGACGGCATGATGCAGGCAAAAAAAAAACGGTTCATCCCGTTGTTCAAAAGCCCCGCCGAATTGCGGGGCTTTTTTTGTAGGGGGTTGCGAAGGATACAGACATGAAAAATCGCTTGGGTTGTCGAACCGCGAAGTTGCTTGGCGGTGTGGCGATATGCCTCTTTTCGATTCCCACCCTCGGAGGCGATGAGGTAACGCTGGAGCAGATCATGGCGCACCCGGATTGGCTGGGGCGCCAGCCCCAGGATCCTTATTGGGCGGATGATTCCGCTTCGATTCTCTACTGGCGTAAACGGCCGGGCAATGAAGGGCGTGATCTGTTCGAGGTGTCGATTCGCGGGGGTGCCTCGCGGCAGATCGATTTTGCCGAGCAGGCAAGCCGGGATTCCCCTCCGGGCATGTTGAACAATACCCGGGACCACAAGGCTTACATCAGAAACGGCGACTTGTTCCTGAAGAATTTGCGGACCGGTGGGGTACGCCAACTCACCCGTACCGATGTTACCGAAGCCGGTCCTCAGATCCTCAACGGAGACCCGGTTAGGGTCTCGTTTCGACGCGATGACGTGATTTATGTGCGCGAGCTTGTCAGCGGTCTCGAGTACCAGCCCGCCATCGTGCGGTACACCGAACAACCGGATAGCGAAGAGCCGGATCACCTGGCCCTGCAGCAAGCTCGATTGCTGGAGGTTGTTCGCGACAAACGAGCAGAAAGAGAAGCGGCGCTGGTTCGGGAGGATGCGGCCCGCGCCGGAGACCCTACCCGCTCCCCCAAACCCATCTACCTGGGTAAAAAATGGCAATACAAGGCAAGCGGTTTGAGCCCGGACGGTCGGAGACTGCTGCTGGTGCTGCGGCCGGTTGACGACGACCGCGCCGATGAGGGGCGGAACACGAACCGTCTGGACAAATATGCGGACTTCGTAACCGAAACGGGTTACGTCGAAATCCCGGAAGCGCGTCCGTTGGTGGGTACCAGGCCACCAACGAGTGATCGTCTGGTGCTGGTGAATCTGGAATCGCAGACCCTGATCGAGGTGGGTTTCGAAAATCTGCCGGGAATCATCGAGGATCCGCTGGCTGTGCTCAAAACAGCGCAGGGGATCGAAGTCGATCCCGAGTGGGAGCGTGCGGTAACCATGGGCAAGGGGTCGTTCGCGCAACCCGATCTGGGCGGTTGGGCCTGGTCTGACGATGGCTCGCGGTTGTTGGTGCAGCTGTTTGCCTCGGATCATAAAGACCGTTGGCTGGCCCTGGTGAATCCTGAGTCGGGTGATCTCCAGACGATATTACATGAACGGGATCCGGCCTGGATCAGCACGAAATTCAATGAATTTGGCTGGCTGCACAACCAGCAGGTGCTCTATTACGTGAGCGAAGCGTCTGGATACGCCCAGATCTATTTATCCGATCTGGCGCAAACCCGTCAGCTCACCACGGGCGACGCTGAACACTTCGACGTTCGCCCCGGTCCCGGCGAACGGTACCTGTATTACCGATCCAACGCGGATCATCCTGGCGTGTACGAGGTCTATCGTTATGATCTGAAGAAGGAAAAAATCGAGAGGCTGACGGATCTGGGCGGTATGAACGGCTACGCCGTTTCGCCGGATGGACGTCACCTGCTGGTGATTCACTCGGAAACCACCACGCCACCGGAGTTATTCGTGCAGCGCGCGAAACCCGGCGCCCCCGCTCGCCCGTTGACCGATACCCTGTCCGACGCTTTCAAGGCGATCGCCTGGGTGGAGCCAATGGTGGTTGCCGTACCCTCCAGCCATCATTCGCGGGTCATTTATTCCCGGGTTTATTTGCCACAGGTTGTTTCCGCTTCGGACCCAGGGCGCGCTCCCGCCGCTGACGGTGATTCTTCCGTCATTGCCAGGCGACCTGCCATCATGTTCGTGCACGGGGCTGGATATTTGCAGAATAGTCACCTCGGGTGGTCTGGATATTTCCGCGAGTTCATGTTTCACACGTTGCTGACCCGTCGCGGATACGTGGTGATGGACATGGACTATCGCGCCTCGATGGGATACGGCCGTGACTGGCGCACCGCCATCTATCGGAGGATGGGGCAACCGGAACTGGAAGACCTCATCGACGTTGTGCTCGCGTGGGCGTTTATGGCGGATCTTATGGTGGTTTCATAACATTGATGGCGTTGTTCAAGGAACCTGACCTGTTTGCGGCCGGAGCCGCCCTGAGACCGGTTACCGATTGGCAACATTACAACCAGCCTTATACTTCACGGATCCTCAACACCCCCCAGGTCGACCCCCAGGCGTATCGGTTGAGTTCTCCGATTGAATTTGCCGAAGGGTTGCGGCGACCGTTGCTGATTGCCCACGGGATGTTGGACGACAACGTGCTTTACAAAGATTCGGTTCGACTGGCACAACGGCTCATCGAGCTTGGCAAGGAGAACTGGGAATTCGCCTCCTACCCCGTAGAGCCCCACGGGTTCAGAGAGCCCTCGAGCTGGCTCGATGAATACCGGCGCATCCTGGCGCTATTCGAAACCCATCTGAAACCATGATCGCCTTGAAACATGGATGATTTATCGAAAGCCTTTCGATATATTCCCGAGTGTTTTCAGAATGATAACTCTAATTAAAGCAGGGAGTTCCAAATGGAACAGTTAATTGACTATCTGGCACGGTGGGGCCACTACCTGTCGGGTATCACGTGGATCGGTTTGCTCTACTACTTCAATTTTATTCAAGGGGAATATTTCAAGGAGGCGGATGGCGACGCCCGCACGGATGCTTTTACAAAGTTGGTCCCGCGCGCGTTGTGGTGGTTCCGCTGGGGGGCAATGTTCACATTCCTCACGGGTTGTGTCCTGCTGGGCATTCGAGGCGCCAATGTCTCGCTGGACATCACCGTCGGTGCGGTCCTGGGTACGCTGATGTTTCTCAACGTCTGGCTGATCATCTGGCCAAATCAGCGCATCGTCATCGCTTCCCACGAACAGGTAAAAGCGGGCGGTGAGGCACGACCGGAAGCCGCTGAAGCTGCTCCGAAGGCAGCGCTTGCGTCACGTACCAATACGTTGTTCTCTTTGCCTATGCTCTTCCTGATGGGCTCCAGCACCCACCTCTCGAGCGCCAGTGGCCTCGGACATGGCATGGTGGGTAATTCAGGCCTGACGGCGCTCATCGTCGCGCTGGTTATCGTCGCTGCGCTCCAGTTGAATGCCATATTCGGCAAGCAGGGACCATTAACCACGGTGCGGGGCGTGATCGCATCCGGATTTGTCCTCACGGGTGTCCTGTGGGCGGTGCTTGCAATGTTGTAATTCGAAATCTCGTGTTTTTCGCCCGTGTCACCATCGCGAACTATTGAGAACGGAAACCGATATGGCAGAACCTCCACATACAACGCCAACATCTATTTCCACGAGCCCGGAAGATGCCACCGGGTATCGGCGCGGCGCGGGCGCACGCCGAGGCGGTGGCACCGGTGGTGGCAGGATGATCGGGGTAAACCTGATACTCGCCGTGCTTGTCGCCGGGCTGGTGATTGCCGGTTGGTTCATTGCCAATCAGCATCAGCTGCTCGGGAAAGAACGACGGGCGGCGGCGGCGGCCGAGGAACGCATCACCAGCCTGGAAGAACGGCTGAGAGCGACGGAAACGGCGATGACCGGATCCGGTCAGGACACTAATGAGAAGCTGATCTTCTGGGAGGACGAGATTCGCAAGGTCTGGGATATTGGCAAGCGCAACAAAAATTGGATCAAGGACAACGAAAGCGCACTGGGCAAACAGCAGAAAACCATTCAGACCCTGGAAACGGGCAATCGCGATCTCAAGGCCGCCGTCGGCCGACACGAGGTGGCATTTGTGCAGCAGCAGGCAATCATAGACCAGTTGACCGGGGTCGAACTGCAACTCCAGCAACTCATCAAAGCCCAGCGTGAACTCGTGGACAAGGTTAATGCCTCGCGGCAGTCGGTAGCGAGCCTGCAGGCAGGTCTGGTCAATCGGGTCGAGGATAACGAGCAGGCAGTTGCAGCCATCGATGCTTACCGATTGCAGCTCAATACCCGTCTCGCGGATATTGAACGACGTCTCAGTAGTTTGTCAGTTAACTCAACTCTTTGATTTGTGGAGATATTTCGCCAGTAGACTTGTGACCCACGTCTGATCAGAGTTGCCTCCATCCCGGCATAATGCGCGGAATTTCCCAAGGGATGCGTAATATGGATGCGAGGGCGGCCAAACCCACACTGTGCATTGCCGACGAAACGAATTCTCCCATGGCCTCCGTCGCGCGCACCGCGGGCTGGCAACTGCGGCAAATCGATTCCGGGGACGATTCCGGCGCGGAGATGGACAAAACCACTGCCATCGTCCTGTTGTCTCAACCACTGACCCCGAGCCTTCGCAAGCGATTTCCACACGCGCTTTTTGTCGCTCACGTT
>JAPUJX010000390.1 GCA_027295975.1 Gammaproteobacteria bacterium | reverse complement strand
TCGGGAATCTGATCCACCAACGCGGTCACTTCCTCAACCGGCCTGCGCTGCAGCGCGGGGCGCACGGCAATGGCATACGTTTGCACTCCACAAGCGGGATGCAAATCATCAATGCGTTTGCACCAGTGCCGCATGAGATGCCGCTCGGCGGCATCGGCCGGCTTCATCGCTATTTCGGGATAAGCGTCATCGAGGTACTCGTTGATGAGCGTAGATTCGACATACACCCGTCCGCCGTCTTCCAACGTTGGAACGACGGCATTTGCATTGAGCTTCAGGTAATCCAGCGCAAACTGATCGCCGCGCTGTAGATCCAGGAATTCGCTCTCATAGGAAATGTTCTTTTCCGCCAAGACGAGACGAACTTTCTGGGAACAGGTCGAGACGACATTGTGATATAGCTTCACTTATTACTCCGGTCGGTGTCGTCAACAGACTCACCATCGGCAAAAACCGGCATAACGTCCTCTATGAATGCATCCAGCGCATCCCAGTCCACTGGAGGGCGAAACGCAATGTTGAGTCCATTCACCCCGGAGTCTGAGTACTCACCAATTCTATCGACGGTTTGTTGCGTGTTACCAACCAGGGAGCCTTCGGGATTTACCTCCGGCGCTCGTTTCGAATTCATGTAGAAGCCCACATTCACACTGGTCTCAATTTCATCGGGATCACGGTTTACGGCCTCGCATTCCGCGCGCACCCGCCGCAACCGATCCGCCACACTCGTCGGTGGCAGATAAGGCATGTTGAAACCGTCTCCATATCTGGCTGCCAGCCGTGGTGTACGCCGTTTACCGCGCCCACCGATCCACAGCCGCATGAGCGGATTAACGGGTTTCGGGCTACAGACCGCACCTTTGATTTCGTAGTATTCGCCTTTGAAGTTGGTTTCCTCATCGTGCCACAAGGAACGAATGATCGTGAGCGCCTCTTCGAGCTGGTCCAGCCGTTTACCCAGCGGGGGGAAACCATAACCGAATTCACGAAACTCCTCCTCGAACCAACCCGCACCTATGCCTATTTCCGCACGGCCTCCAGAGAGGTGATCGATGGTAACGGCAGACTTCGCGAGCATGCCGGGACTACGAAAAAGTGCGCAAAAGACAAGACATCCTACTCGAACGTTGGTCGTCGCCGCGGCAAGCCCGGCCATTGCCGCCACCCCTTCGAAGCAGGGATTGTTTCTGTCCCGTAACGGGTTCGCATAGAAGTGGTCCCAGACGGAGATCCAGTGAAACCCGTTGGCGTCCCCTACCTTCCAGAGACGTTTTAACTCTTCGATGCTCAGATCCTGGGGACCTGCGTGCATGCCTATCTTCATCAGCTTCCTCTTGTACGCCGTTCGTCAAACTATTCGAAATCTTTCAACCTGAGTTTCCGGGCAAGCCCCGCCAGCAGGTCATCGAGGCTGACCGAGCCTGGTTCAACATGACCGTACAGATATCGATCCGGGCGCACTATCACGGCAGGCGCCACATCGAATACCCGGTCCCAATGACCCTGGGTCAGCGTCAAGCCCTCGAGGCTCAGCGCCCTGCCACTCACGCGACTCAGTATTTTTTGCGCCGATTCTCCTAATTCGATATCGGCAGGGCTCAACCCGACAATTGCGAATCCCGGTCCAAGCAATTCATCGAGTAGAAATTCCCGCCCCGAGGCGTCCGTTACCCTCGGCTGGCTGAACAGATATCCCGTTGCGCCATCATCGCTGACCTGATCGAGACACACCACACCGTCGCGAAGCGGCGGCACCGCGCGACCCTGACCATACCCGGATGAACGTTGTTGCGCATCGACGGCGGGGACCGGCTCCCCCGCGCGCTGTGCGGCTTCGGCCGCAGCCAGCGATTCCATCAACTTACCAATGGCGACGGCCCAATCCACCAGATCTTGCGCGTGCGCGTCCCGTTCGGACTGATAGGTATCGAGCAGCGATTCTTCCGCTATACCATCCAGCACCAAAGGCAGCTTCCAGGCGAGATTGATGACGTCACGCATCCCCGCATTCATGCCTTGACCGAGAAACGGCGGCGTCTGGTGGGCGGCATCTCCGGCGAGGAATATGCGATCGGTTCGCCAGGTTTCCGCCGTGGCGGCATGAAACTGATAAACGACGGCGCGACGGATGTCGTAGGTTTCTCTGGGTGTCCAGCTATCGAGCAGTTCTCGGATACGTTCGGGACGCTCCATCTCTTCTCGAGTCTCGCCGGGCAGCAGCTTGAACTCCCAGCGCCGATACGGATCTTTTGTGCGAACAAAGGTGCAGAGCCGATCGGGATCGCATACCTGCATGGTCTCGAGGGGTAGGGTGGCTCCGGGTTTGGCGACGATATCTACAACCAACCAATCATGGTCATAACCCAGGTCGTGCCAGCCGATGTCCAGGGTCCGCCGAACGAAGCTGGCGGCGCCATCACAGCCGAGCAGGTATCTTGCCTCGACCGTCTTCCCTTCGCTTCCGTCGATAGCGCGGGCTGCCAGGGTCACCCGGTCGGAATTGCATTCGATGGATTCAACTTCGTAGCCGAGGAATACCTCCACGTTGTCATGGGAGGCGGCTTTATCACGCAGGTACCGATCCACTTCGGGCTGATCGAAAAAAGCGTTGTCACGCCAGCCATTAGTACCAAAGGGCTTGAACGCCCGACCGAACAACATCTCTCTTCTGGAGTTGGCAAACCCTGCAACATCCGATTCACGAAACGGCTGCAAAAGGTTGTCCACCTCATCGCCCAACCCGATGCGTTGAAAGGCGCGCACGACTTCGCCATCCATGCTGACGGCCCTGGGTAATCCGTAGACTTCCTTGTCTCGATCGAACGCGATGACAGAGATGCCCGCATGGGCAAAAAAAATAGCCGCTGCCGCGCCAACCGGTCCCATGCCGATCAACGCCACGTCGCAACGCACTTCCCTGGTGCAATCTGATAACGGCAGGATGGGCCCCAATATTCAACCAACAGGTGTCTAACAGCGTCACGGAGATTATGTAGGCAAGCCATCGGTTATCGCAATTCCCGCCGAACTTGCGAAAGCTGATTGCAGATTGGTGCCCGGGCGAATTGTCGGGGCGTGTTATTGGCTAACCACCTGCGACGAGACGGATTGAGCAGCAAAATTGGCGTATTGGGGGCGAGTGACGGTAACCAACCAATCGCCACCGCCAAGGGTACAGGAAATAGCTACACCTACCGTACCCGAAGTATCGTCGGGATTATTGGCATATGCGGCACCTCCACCAGGCGCCTGACCGTTCGTGGAGTTGAGCAGCGCGACAAAACCCGCCTGGGTATAGTCTCCACTGGCGTCCGCGACATTCAGGCTGGCCAGCCGGCCGACGGCGACGGCGGCGCGGATTATGCGCAGTTGGTTGGCGGCAAATCTGGCACCCTCTTCATAGTGGGTCGTCACCTTGGCCATGTTGGCGTTTTCAATGTGTTCTATGTAAGCCGGAATAGCGACGGAAGACAAAATGCCGATAATGGCAACCACGATCATTAATTCGATCAGCGTGAAACCCTGTTGAACTGCGATTTTCATGTGAACGATACTCCGGTACCCATGTATCAGATAAACCCGTGCGTGGGTCTCTCGGCCACGTCGCTTATTAGGTGATTTCAACTTGTGAACTATAGCTGTGGGTCCGGTTGAAAAGTGTGACCCAACGCAACGTTTCACGGTTTCCGTTTTAAGCCATTGTCGGAATCCATGCGCTATGCTGCATTTTCAGGGGCTTTCCGGCCGATTAAGGGAGCGTCGTCATCTTCAGTGACCGGGAGGAATTGCCGTCCGGGCTCGAGTTGTCGAGCGCAATTGTCGAAAATGGAGACTTGAGAGCCCGATCGTGATCTGCTCATCGGCAGCCACGAACCGAACCGGGTTGGAACGAGGGCGGGTCAGATGGGATTCAGGCTGAGAGATTGGGCCCTTTCGGGCCCAATCCGGGAACCAGTCAGGCGACCAGTCCCCCTGCAATAGCAGCTAGATTCACTGATCACCTCCTTATTTGTTGTCCAACACGGCACCGATTATTCTCTGAGACGAGATGATTTTCAAACCCTTTATTTTCCCTGTTCGCAAGGCTCCACTAGGTGGTGACATTTTGTTTCGGTAGGATGTTCGAAAACCGGGAAAGACGGAATTGGAGAGAGAGATGAGTTATACGCGGATGGAAGTTTCGGTGGTCGGCAACCGGGGCAATATAGGTCACATCGAACTTTGCCAACCCGAGGAATACAATCGAATGCCACCCGCGTTCTGGGATGAGCTACCCCGGGCGCTCGACGAACTCGATGCTTCAGGCAAGGTTCGAGCGCTCATCGTCTCGTCTACCGGCAAACACTTCACCTCGGGCATGGATGTCTCTGTATTCACCGCTGCCAGGGAAGAACGCTGGGATCGTGGTCGCGCCGGTGAGGCCGCGCGGCGTAATCTGAGTCGGCTGCAGGAGGTATTCAGCAGGCTGGAAACGGTCCGGATGCCGGTAATCGCCGGGGTGCAGGGCGGGTGCATCGGCGGCGGCGTGGATCTCATCGCCGCCTGTGATATGCGCTACTGCACGGCGGATGCGTTTTTCTGCATTCAGGAAATCAACATCGGTCTGGCCGCCGACGTCGGCACGCTGCAACGACTTCCCCGTCTCATCCCGGAAGGCTTGATGAGGGAACTTGCTTATACCGGTCGGCGAATGTATGCCGAGGAAGCCAGGGAGGTGGGTCTGGTGAATCAGGTATTCGCCTCCCGGGAGGCCATGCTCGACGGCATCATGAACATCGCCGAAGAGA